>NZ_JAMYQY010000019.1:0-136189 GCF_040321125.1 Mesorhizobium sp. M0518 | reverse complement strand
AGGATCGTCAATGGCCACCCGAACAGCCAGATCGACGACCTGCTGCCCTGGGCCTACATCCCGGCTCCCGAACTCAGGGCCGTGGCCTGAGAACAGCGCTTACCGAGCGTCACTTGCTTTCTCAGTGGCGGGCCATATCCGTCCGCTGACTTCGGCCGGCAAATCCTGGTGCACCATTGCCGTCGACCTCGATACGCAAATTCGAATATGATCCGAACACCACGGTCCTCTCAGTGTGGTTTGTAGCCAGCGGGAAGCACTACGGGTTTTTGGACGTACCGGTTGAGACCTTCACCGCGTTCAAAGCTGCCTTTGCCAAGGGGCGCTATTTCAACGACCACATTCGCAACCGCAACGCGTTCCGGCTGGTGACGTAAATCTCCAACTCCAACGGCTTGTCGGGTGGAAACTCATGGGGGTTGGTGCGCTCGGCGCCACGGGCATGGCAGCGGCCGCGCTGGCGTCGCTCGTCACCGCATAATGGCATGACGTCTGGCGCGTGCTGCGGGGTGGGTGAATCGAAACGCGGCCTAAAATCTAGAATTTGTAAGCCAGACCGAAACGAACTTCGTCAGTTGCTAGGCTCAAGTCGTAGGGACTCCCATTTTGAAGTTGTCTGTGCCGAAGTCACTGTGGCGATATTCCGCTCGTCCAATCAGATGGTTAGAAAACAAATAGTCGATGCCGGCTCCAATCGTCCAGCCTTCAAGGGTTTGGGTACCCAACGACGATCTGCCGTTTCTGTCTTGATAGGAAATCTCTGCTCTGGCGAGTGCTAGGCCGCCAGCAATGTATGGAAGAAACCGCCCAACAGCATAACCCGCGCGAAGCCGGGCCGAGCCCGTCCATTGCAGACGCTCGCCAATGTCTTCACCACCCTCTAACGGCGCCCCACCCTGCTGCATGTCGGCGAAGTCGCGTGCTGCCCGCACTCTCGCCTGGAGATCAGCCAGGCGCGCCACGAGCGCTTGCGACGTCTCGACTTCAAGGTTCATCATCTTATTTGGTCCGGTTGAGAGTGGGCGATTGACGTGCACGTTCTGTGCCGACCACGGAAACACAGCCCCGCGCCCAACGTTCCCTTGTGGGACTTCAGTCTCAATAGCGACGGACCAAAGTCCGTCCCCAAAACGCAATGGTCCTACAGCCAGATTTAGCCGGAACAACCCGTACGAAATGATTGTTGTTTCAGTCGTGAAATCGGCACAGCTACGTCCCTTCCTGTGCTGAAAGGACCCGCAAACCGCTACCCTGGCTAGCGGGTCCTTGTTCTCAGATTTGCCCCAGCGTGATGAATGACAATCAGCCGCCGTCAAACAGGTTGGTGCACGAGCCACCGGCACAATGGCAGAATAGCGCCGGGGTGCTTCTTGCTGCCGCTGCCCTGACCTCATCCTTATGCGCCCTGCTACTGGCATCCTGGATGTTTGTATGAGCGGGCCTCAACTCTCTTGCGAAGTGGTTAGCGGACAATCCGCCCTCGTTGTCCACCGCTGGGGATCAGAGGTTCAAGGTCGGATAGCTTTGGCATGGCGGTCTACAGCAGTGGTTTACATTCGGCATGGATGGTCTTTACGAGCCGAACGTATTCGGTCTCTGGTTTGCCGTAGGTGCCATTTGCGCAAGCCGCAAGGCCGCTGCGGTCCCTAATACGCACTTCGCCTCGCCGAGAATAGATGAGCCCGCGTCCTTCCAGCATTTGAAGCCCAACTGTAACCCCTGGCCGTCTTGCTCCAAGCATGACGGCGAGAAATTCGTGGGTGATCGCGAGGCGTTCGCCGTGGACCCGATCGTCACACATCAGAAGCCATCGCGCCAAACGCTCTTCAAGGTTTGATTTTGCGTTGATCAGGGCCGTATAGCCAGTTTGGATGTGGAAGTAGTGGACATAGCGTAACAGGAAGAGGCGCAACGTTGGGCTGTTCGCAAGAGCCGCCTTGAATGGCTCCGCTCCAATCCGCAAGGCGTTGCCCGGCGACTGGACGTAACAATCATGCGCCGCATAGTCCGCGCCCATCACGAGCGCCGCACCAGTCATTCCCTCAAATCCGACGAGCCCAACCTCAGCTTCCTTGCCTGAAACGGTCGCGACCACAGAAGCGATGCCGTCCTCCGGAAAGTAAACCGTCTCGATGTCGGAATCGGCTTTCTCCAGGTTCATTTTCAAATTGAGGGCACATCGCTCAAGATGTGGCTGCAAAAGCCCCAGGTCACCAGGGTTAAGCCGACGCAGCAATTCGTTTTTATAGGAATCGTTCTGTGGATTGGTCATAGCTCAGTCCCGCTTGGGGCAAGAGCATTCCAATCTCCCTGCCGTCCGCGCCCGTAAACACGTGCAGACGATTTGGAAAACGTACGCCCTCTGGCGCGCGATTGACAGTGAAATGCGAACTGATGCACGGCGTCCCCTCTGCCGCCGAATTACAAAACACGGGTGTACAAAGTTAAAGGGTTGGAATCGTACAGAACTCTGCTTCGTACGAATCCGACAATTATGATCCGCCAACGAGCCGGCTTGATGTGGCGCAAGTCGTGGATTCGGGTCCTGCTACGTCGGACTAAGCCCATCTCGACATGGCGGGATGCCCGCCGGCTCGCCAGGCCGGTTCACGGATGGTGGAACAAAACCGCGCTGTCGAACTTCGGCAGTTGCACCGTTCCCATTCAGTGCTTTCCCCATGAGAACTGCCCGCTGGCCTCGCGGCTGGCGGGCTTTTTTCTCTTGGTGTCCAATACCGGAACCAAAGCGGTAACGTCAGACCTTAGTAGGTTCGGCACAAGACTTTAGCCCTGCCGAGTTAATAGAGGAAGTTGATGGGCTCCATATAGGGCCACCTTTATGAATACCAGACTGCGCCAATATGGTGCGATCACGGAATCCGGTGCCGAGCACGGCCCCGATTTGCGAGACATGGCGCTGGAGGAGCGGCGCGAGGCCCTTGCCAGTATGATCGAGCCCGACGGCCGCATGCATCCAGTTCAGTGAGCCGCTGCCGGCGAGCGGCTGTGGCAACGCGTCCAGGAGCGCCCAGGCACGGCGCCTAAGGGCATGAAGCGGCGGCGACGCGGTGGGCCAAGCCGGGGCTGATCGGCCGTGTGAAGCACCTGCGCGGCGAAGAAGACTTGCGGCACGCTTCACTGCAGGTTTCAGGGAGGAAGAGCAGGGTCGCTCAAGGTGTTGCTAATATACACCACCCACAGCATCTCTAACGCATCGCGCGCGGATCCGCTTCCATTGGCCACCCCGTTTCGTCAAAATCACAGCGAACAATGCGAGGCGGTGATGGACAAGCGGCAAGATAACAAGACCATTGAGCTGTGCTGTCTGCTAGCCGTTCCGGTATCACTGCTCCTCACTGTGGTATTCGCTGGGATGGTCCTTGGCTGACTAACGCACTGTGGGCGTCACCAGCCGCACAACATCAAGCGCGACCGTCACCACCGGGCCACCCAGGCTGACGGTTACGGCGTCCTTCTCGACCCGTGTGACGCTGCCGATCAGTTCCATGGTCTGGCCTTTGACCACCTTCGTGGTGCTATCCCGAACGGAATGGGGAAATCCGTAGGTCGGTATTGACACGCTGATCCTGTCGTCAGTGACGCGTCGAATAATGGTGGCGTCGATCGCCACCTCATCGCCGATGTTGAGATCCCTAGCCATGCACTGGAGTCTGGTGCGGCCGTCTCACGGGTCAAGTAGCGGAACCTGATGTGCACTTTGAACTTATCGTTTGATGAGCACACGCAGCATCAACTTTCTCGATCGGTGGATGGCAGAGCACCTGCCCAACACGATGACTGATGATCCAGTGGCGGTTAGCGACCTCACTGACGAAATGATGAAATCTCCTGCGGATCGTGAGGGAATCGGTGCCGACGAGATCAACGAGGAGGTCGACAGCGACTTTGAGGTGATCTTCAAGGCGATGCACCACCGGGAAGGCAGCTTGGCCGAATAACCCTTGCCATCCAGGTCCGAGTGAGGAATATAATCCTCCCGTTGCGGCGATCCCCCTCAAACGGAGTTCGCTACCATGGCAAGGTCAAAACCCTCAAAGCAGTTATCACAGGCTGAAATCGAGCGCTTTTTGGGGGCAGCGGAAGCGCTGCACCTAAGGCATCGTCAAGCCGTTCATATCGCCACACTGCGACCACTACAGGCAGACACGCATCTTGCATGAGGTGCTGTTAAAGGCCGTGCGGGAAGTTACTGGGAGGGAAGTCGAATGCATCCGGTGGAATTTGACCGGCCCTGCACGACAAAGGCCGGAGCACCCGGCAGAGGAGCCCGCATAGCATGGTCCCAAACGGAGGAAGGGCCTGAACCGCGAACTATTTGCGATCCAGACCCCTGGCCGTCGGGTTCTTGGCGACATTGCGCCCGCGGAAGGCCGTTCGCAAGCTGGACCTTGGTCTTGCTATTCCTGCGGAGCGCGTCAACGTCGGAGACGCGCTGAACAGTTAGAATTTCATCGCGATGCCGACGCGGAAATCGTGCGTCTGAAGCGTGTGTTCCAGCGTGCATCCGCCGCCGCAATATTCAAGCGACTTCTTGCCGAAGAAGGAGAAGTCGTATTCGCCTCGCAAGAACACGTTGTGTGTGAGAGCGACGTCGATGCCTGCTCCAACAATACCACCGACCAAAGTTGCATCCCGCTCGGCGTTTCCACCTGGATAGAACGTCTTCAGCTTTGCGGCGGTTACACCAGCCGTGACAAACGGCATGTAGGCTCCCATGTCCATGCCAACGCGACCCTTTACGGATCCGAACAAACCTGTGGAGGCGTCGAGAACACCTGGGCCTGGAATGTCGTCGAAGGTGTTCTTCTTAAAGCGGTAGCCAAGCTCGCCTTCGACGCCGTAGACAATCTTGCCGGATTGGAAGTTATAGCCGGCAAAGCCGCCGACCGTTGCCGAGCCGACGTTGTGCGTTGCGCCAGCCTGGGCACCCGGCTCATAGATCTTGTAGTGTTCCAACGTTCCGGCGCCGAACACGCCGGCGTATGGCCCTTGCCAGGTCCATTCAGGGGTATCGACAGGAGCGGTCATCATATCGGCGGCGATAGCCGGAGCCGCCGAAAGCGCAACAAATGAAGCAAGCAAAAAAGCTTTCATGAAATCCCCATCAAAATCACCAAGCGCTTTATACCGATGAGCCTGCAACTTTGTATGTAGCTAGGAAGTCACACCTGTAGCAAAGTTGCTGCGCCTGCGGAGACCCGGCGCCATTCATTCCAGCCATTGTATGATGTTGCCCCTGCGTCCAGGGGCAAGCGACCGACGCATACTGGGGGGCGGATGTACTTGAAAGCGTCGGCCGCTGCCATTTGGCGGGGGGCGTCTTCACTGACGCACCAGCACATTAGGCGCCATGCGGGCGAACTTCATTCAGATTGCCCGCGGATAGTAAATAGCCGGTTACTTTCCACAGGTATGGCGTGGATCGACGAAGCCTAAGCGCTGCCGTCCGTCTCGCCTTCCTCGTCAATCATCCAGACTGGCAGATAGGCCGTTCGTTTCCAGCCACTCACGCAATACAATCTGAACGAGATCAAGCGCTTCCAAACTTCGATGTTGGAAAAGGTTCCCTTCCTGAGCTCCTGCGGTAGCCTTCATGTTGCGACAACAAATCATAAACTGTGCATGGTCGGGTTGGTGTCGGGGGATACCTACATGCATTGGCGTTCGTGTTTTTCTACTGTGTGGCGGTTCTAATTTCGGGCTGCGCGGCTGACTATTTGAACAACTATGATTCGGTGACGCTTGCGGCCGGCGATGCGAACCCGCCAACGGGCTTCTGCAGACCGTCGATCCCTTCAACCCAAACAGCAACAACACCCACATTGAAAGCGACGGGCAGCGGATAGCCGGCGTCGTTCAACGGTATCGCGGTACGACTTTGGCGCCGCCTGCACCAAGCGGCACGGTCGTGAATGTAGGCGATAGCGGCCACATCCCTGCGACGTTCGAACCCAAACTGACAGCGCTGGAAGACCGCGCGAACCGGTCAAAATCTTCTTCGCGATAGCGAAGCGGAAGATCTGCGCTGGCAGTTAGGCTGACTCGACTCAGGCAACATAGCAGCAGAGCCGCCCACGGCTACTCACGGGTGCGCTGGCGACGAGCGTCGTCCGATGGGCAGGAGCCGCCCAAAAAAAGCGCCTCATGAGGCCAATCGGCCTCTCCATCGCAGGAACGAAAATGGAAGAGAAGCAGAACTTTCGTGTGCAGTTTTTGCACACGATCTCCCATAATTATTTGATTTTGCTCAATTGTCCGTCCAGTCCATCATCGGGGCTATGGCTATCCTAAACCTTTGATACTCTTGCATATTTAGTAACTTCAATAGGTTAAATCGTATCGTATGAACTCTATCACGTGCCATGATAGGCCAAGCCGCAAATTCGGCGGATGACTGGCTGGCGCGACGGCGTGCGGCGCGACTAGCTCAATCGCAGGGGTAGCTTATAGGTCGACCTGGCCGGAATTGCCAACGCGTCATCTGCTTTCGATGCCTGGGCGGAGGATGGAACCCTCCAGTTTCGTATGATGGTGTCTGCGCCAAAGATGTGGCTAGGAACTGGGAAGGCCAGCCCTCGACAGCATCTCAAGGAACCGGGAATGGTGATGATCCTTCACATAGCGCGGCACAAAGCCAGGGCAGACATTGCTCAGATTGAGATGCGGAAGTTGTGACAGGCAATGGTGGATGGCTCGGGACGCTTCTTCGTTGTTCCCGGTGGCCGACGCGGTCGCGGCCCAATAAAGGGCACCGCGAACGAAGCCCGGCTTTGTCCTGACCACTTTGCGGGCGGCTTCGAGCGCCCGCTGGTTGTCTCCGCCAGCGAAGAGCGCCACAACCAGGCCGTGGTGGCGCCAGAAGTCGATCACATCGTGCGTTCCGAGCCGGATTGCTTCGTTGGCCTCGCGCACCGCTTCGTCGACCTGCCCGCGCAACGCAAAGAGCATCGAAATATCGCCGTGGCCAGTCGGGTAGCTTGGGTTGAGGCTGATCGCGTGGCGGCATTCGGCGATCGCCTCGTCGATACGACCGCAACTTTCGAGAGCGAACGACAAGATACATCGGGCAATTTCATCGTCCGGTACCGCCCGCACCGCGGCTTCCGCGAGTTCGACCGCACGCTCGATCACCCCACGCTCCCGAGGCAGCGCGCCAAACGCCACGCCCATGGATATTACGATCGAGAGCGTCCGCTTTGCACGGGCGTTGTCGGGACCTATCGAGAAAGCCTTCTCGGCAAGCTCTACCCCCACCAAAAGCGAGTCCCGAGTCATCTCAAAATATTTCATGAGGGCTTCGTTGACCAGCCTGCGCACTTCAGGGGTACCCGGCGGGCTTTTGTCTCGAACCTTCCAGTTGGTCAGTTGAAGTTCGAGGATCACGGCAAGAACAACAGACTGTGCGATCCTGTCCTGGAATTCGAGCGCGTTTTCGGAGTGGCCGTCGAATTTCTGGGCCCAGACGTGGTGGCCGCCGGCGGCGTCGACGAGCTGGATATTCACCCTCAACCCATTGCCGGATCTCTGGACGCTGCCGCTGAGCATATATCGCGCCCGGAGTATCCCTGGCGTCTTGGCTTCTTCGCCCGGGCCGCTCTTCTCGGGCGGAAGCGCGGCGAGCACGACATAGTCGGCCACTTCGGAGAGGGCCGTCGTGATGTCCTGGACAAGTCCCTTGGCGAAAAAGTCGTCGCCTTGCTTTCCGGTCAGATTGACGAAGTCGGCAACGCTGATGGACGGGCGCCCAAGGCGCTGGCTGGCCGGAACACCACTTGTCGACTGCACATTTGAGGCGTCGTCGGCGGCAAGCAACAGAGATTGCCAAAGCGCCCGCGTTTCAGGGCCTGCTTCGACGCCGAACTCCTTCTTCAGCATGCTTCTGCAAGCTTCGTATGTCCTGATTGCCCTGTCGCGTTGGCCACATGCAAGGAGCAATTCCATCTTGAGCCGATAGGATTCTTCCCGTGTCGGTTCCATGGCCAAAATACGATCGGCTAGGATCAGCCCTGCATCGGGGTCGACGAGACGGGCCAGCTTTTCGAAGGACTCAAGCGCACGGCTAAGCAGCCTGTCGCGTTCCGATGTGATCCAGTCATCGAACGCATTGCTTCCCAGATAAAGCCCGTCGAGGAAGGGCCCGGCGTAGTTCGCCAAGGCCTTCGCGAGGTCCTGAGCGGAACGGGCCGAGAGACCCGTTTCGAACTTCTCCACGTCGACTTGAACCGCCTCTGGCCTCAGGGCGATCAACTCCCCGCTGGAATGGATGAGATCCACCCCCTCTCGCGCCAGATCCTGGCGCAGGACACTGAGGGCTTGCCGAAGGCTGTTGCGGGAATGTTCGCCGTCGCTGTCGCCCCATAGGAGGTCAGCCAGCCTCTCCCGCGTCGCCGCCATGCCCGGACACCGGGCCAGATAGGCGATGATTGCCGGCCCTCGTTTCCCGGTCAGCCGAAGCGGACCGGCCGTTTCATTTTCAATCCGGAAACCGCCGAAGAGTGAGATTCTATTTGCAGCGGCGCTATCCTCACTTTGCATTTGCTATCCCAGCCTGACGAAATCCTAACTCAAAACTAACGCTTCGCAACAGTCGGCCTTCGCGCTCAAGCGCTGCCGTAACGGCAGGCTATTTAGGCTTTGCTAATTAAAGTGACCAAGTCAACGAAAGGCTTGGTTCGAGGGGGACGCGTGTCCAGGACAAGAGCCAATCTGCTGCTGTTATTCGCAGCCGCTTTGTGGGGCTTCGGCAATGTCTCGCAAAAGATGGTGCTTGTACATCTCGATGCGCTGAGTGCGGTGGGTCTGCGCTGCCTGATCGGCGGGCTGCTTGTGCTGCCCTTTGTCTTGATGGAGAGGCGGCTTTCGCTCGGGCCGGACTATTTTTCCAGCTTGGCCAAGGTGGGCGCGCTGTTTGCCATCTCCATCACGCTCCAGCAGCTTTGCTATATCAGTGCCTCCGTCACCAATGCGAGCTTCCTGGTCAGCACGGCAACGGTAATGACACCGCTAGCCGCCTGGTTTCTCGCAGGCGAGCGTCCGACAGCGAGTCTCACGGTCGCCGCCGGGCTGACCGTTGTTGGCGCACTGCTGTTGTCGGATGGGATTGCCGGGTTCAGCAGTGGCGATCTCACCGCTGTCCTCTCGGCTGCCTGCTATGCGCTCTGGGCAGTCGAGCTGGGCCGGCACATGCAGGTGCATGCGCGGCCGTTCACCGCAGCCGCGACACAGTTCTTCGGCGCCGCAGCCTTCGCCCTGCCGCTCGGCGCAATGCAAGGCAATCTGTCGTTGGCCGCCGCATTCGCAGCCGGCCCGGAACTGGCGATCCTCGGCGTGTTCTCCACTGCGATTGCCTTCGGCATACAGACGGTTGCCCTCCGCTTTACGCCGGCCAGCCACGCCGCCGTGATCGTCAGCGCAGAAAGCGTTTTCGGGGCGCTGGGCGCGGCGATCTTTCTCGGCGAGCGGAGCTCGTCCGCGAGCGCATTGGGTGCCGCCATCATTCTGGGTGCGATCCTGTCCGTGGCACTGTCGAACCGAGCGCCGCAGGCACGCACGTCCTTGCGAACCGCTTCGGTTCAACCCTCCGACGGGGCCCCTGCCTTTGCAGCTGCCGCCGCAAATTGGGCAGGCGATCGTCACCCCAACAATTCAGGTCCAGTGGAGGAATGTGATGACCCTTGCCGGTGATGCGAAACCTATTCCGGCCACGGCTGCCGCCCGACACGGGGCCAGTGGCGTCGATCAGCCAGGCGGCGGTGGCCTTGCCGATGGCGGCAGGACTTGTCGTGGGGGCGCAGTGATGGACGCGCGGACGATCCTTCTTCCTATCGCACATTTGGTTTCGGCGCTTCGCGCCCGCATGAAGGGACCGGGCGGCTATTACAACAGCGGTAACGCGCTCGGCCTCATTGTCGGTCTCGCGATCCAGATTGCTACCGCGCCGGTCGGCTTGCATGAGGGAAGCAGCGTCACCATGGCGGTGATCGAATATTTCGCCGGCAGCCATGGCACTGTTGCGCTGACCTTGACCACCCTGGTCTTCTTCTGGGGCGGCGAGGCCTATCACCGGGCCTGGGCAAGGCCGGATGCTCCCGATCCCACCCTCAACCGTCTGGGCGACTTCCTGTCGGGTCTGGGTGCGATCGGACTCGGTATTGCCCTGTTGCTGCTCGGCGATCCATTGCTTGCGGCGACCTCTGGCCTGCTCCATGCCCTGGGCAAATTCGGCAGCACCTTCCACAGGCCCGGCACGCCAATTCCGATGTGGCCGGCCGCTTGGCCCGATCCGTTCCGCAGTGCGGTGCTCGCCAGCCGGTTGCCGGCAATGCTGGCGACGACCGTCGCCCTCGGCCGAGCTCTGCCGGAGGTCTGGTCGGGCGGGTCCTTCGCGGCACTCGCCATGCCACTGACCTTGCTCGGCTGTTATCTTTTGTGGACCAAGGCCGATCTGCTGCTGTTCGGGGTGGGTGCCAAGGCGCCCCGCCAAATTTCCACATGTTGAGCTCGCTTTTTGAAACGACCGGATGTCGAGATGGAGAATGACATGTTTGGCAGTGTATATCATCAGGACGCCGGCCCCCTATCCTTTCGTGAACGGGTACGGACGAAAGGTTGGGGCATTCTGACGCCGGTCAGTTCAATCTCGAGAGTGACAGGAATAGTCGCAGCTTCGATGTTTTGGGCGATCTCTGCCCATGCCGCGAACGTTGACGTCGCTATCGTGTTCGCGGTCGATTTCTCGTCGTCAATCGATCCAAAGATCGCCGATATGCAACGCGAGGGACATGCCGCGGCACTCACCTCGCCAGAGATCATCGCCGCCATCAGCCGGAATTACGTTGGCTGCATCGGCATTGCCTACTTTGAATGGTCGAGCCCCGGACACGCGCGCATCGTGCTGCCGTGGACAAGCATCTGCGGACTGGAAGATGCCAAAGCGGCGGCTGCGGTGATCAGCAGGAAAGGCGATACCGGCTTCATCCGCAGAGGGCGAGGCGGAACATCCGTTTCCTCGGCTATCGACATCGGCAGTCTCCTGCTCGACCAGTTTCCGGGAAAGGCAGCCAAGAAAGTCATCGATATCTCCTCCAACGGCGAGAACAACGACGGGCTTCCCGTCCAACCGAGCAGGTCGAACGCCATAGCCAAGGGATATACGATCAATGCCATCGCCATCCCGACGGAGGATGAGAGTCCCGACGAACCTCTGGCATCCTATTTTGCAGAATCGGTCATTGGCGGTTCCCAGGCCTTCGTCATGACGCCGAAGGGGCCAGACGACTACACGATGGCGCTTCGCCGCAAGCTCGTGACTGAAGTAAGCATGATCGACGACCGTCCGCTGTGAAGTGTGCCATACAGGACGAACTTTCGACGCGCCATCCGAGCGCATTGCACAACGAGAGCCCGGCCCGCTGCAGCGCGAGACCTTGTAGGACCGTCAGGACAACAGCCTATCGCCGCAGCGCGTGCACGCTTGCCTTGCTTTCGCCGGGCACCGGCAACGCCATGTCGTCATCGAGAAGACGCGTGATGCGGGCAAAGCCGGTGAACGCTTTCCTTGCTTCCTCGGCCGACATCTGGCCCGACAAGGCGGCCGAGCAACAATTCAGCGCGCACTGATAAACCGGACCGCGCCGTCCCGTCGGCCATTTCCGCAAGAACATCATGGCTTCGGCAACACTATCGATTTCTTCCAAAGGGTGTCCCTGCCCGCGCGAAATCCGCACGGGCGAAAAGAAATGCAATTGATCCATCGCTTCCTCCCGGTCGACCGCAATGCGCTCGATCGAACCCCACCAAACGCGCCAATAGCCAGTTGGTTCCAGGCAAAAATGGAATTTTTTAGAAATCTGTCAGGCGAAGGCGATCACCCGTGCGGTGGTGAGTGTCGCCTACATCGTGGGGAAGTGGCAGGCGACTTTGCGACCGGGCCGGTATTCCCGTAACTGCGGCCGCTCCGAACGGCAGCGCTCCGCCGCGATCGGGCATCGGGGATGGAAACGGCAGCCGGTTGGAGGGTTCAGCGGGCTCGGTACGTCGCCGGTGAGGATGATGCGCTTGCGCGTCCCACCGGGCGTCGTCTCCACGACGGGAACCGCCGAGATCAGCGCCTGGCTATAGGGATGGGCTGGTGCTGCAAACACTTCTTCCGCCGGCCCTTCTTCGACGATCGAGCCGAGATACATGACCGCGATGCGGGTTGAAACCTGACGTACCACAGACAGGTCGTGGGCGATGAAGATGTAAGTGAGGTTGAGCTTCTCCTGCAGATCGGCGAGCAGGTTGACGATTTGCGCCTGCACCGACACGTCGAGCGCAGAGACGGGTTCGTCCAGGACCACAAGGTCCGGATTCAATGCAATAGCCCGCGCGATGCCGACGCGCTGGCGTTGTCCGCCGGAAAATTCGTGCGGAAACCGCATGACGTGATCCGGCAGCAAGCCGACAAGGTCGAACAGTTCCGCCACGCGTTTGGTGATCTCGCTCGACGAGAGCCTGCCATGGATGCGCAGCGGCTCGGCCACCAGGTCGCCGACGCGCCGGCGCGGATTGAGCGATGCCGACGGATCCTGGAAAACCATTTGCAGGCGCCGCCGCAGCGGCCTGAGTTCAGACAGCGACTTCGAGGTGATGTCGTTGCCTTCGAACAGAAGCTCGCCGTCCGATATGTCGTAGAGCCTCACCAGACAGCGCGCCAGCGTGGACTTGCCGCATCCGGATTCGCCGACCAGCCCAACCGTCTCGCCGCGCCACACGGTCAGGGAAACATTGTCGACCGCATGGACGGTTCGCTTGCCCTCGGCAGAAAAGCGGCTGCCGATGGAAAAGCGCCTGCCCAGCGAACGCGTCTCGAGGATTGGGCGGTCCTTGTCGATCATCGGTCCGCTCATGCCTGTGCCACCCTGAAGCATGCCGCGGCATGGGTGCCGCTCCCGAGATCGGGCTTGCCGGCCTCGCAGGGTTCGTAGTGAACTGGACACCGCGGACCGAACGCACAGCCCTGCGGCAGTCGCAGCAATGATGGCGGCGAACCGGGAATGGCCGGCAGGCGCCGTGGTTTTTCGCCGGTCAGCGGCGGGATCGAACCCAGCAGCGCGCGCGTATAGGGGTGTCGCGGATCGGAAAACAGCTCCGCGCGACTGCCGCGCTCCACCACGCGGCCGGCATACATGACCATGACCCGGTCGGCGAGTTCGGAGACCACGCCCATGTCATGCGTGATGAAGACGACCGCCGACTTGTGCGTCGCGCGCAGCTTGCGCACCAGATCGAGAATACCGGCCTGTACGGTGACGTCGAGCGCCGTGGTCGGTTCGTCAGCCACCAGCAGCGCCGGATTGCAGGACAAAGCCATTGCGATCACCGCCCGTTGACGCATGCCTCCGGACAGTTGGTGCGGGTAGCGCGACATCGCCTCGTGCGGGTTCGGAAAATTCACCTCGGCCAGCAGTTCCTCGACGCGCTCCATCGCCTTGGACTTGCTGATGTTGCGATGCGCGCGGATCTGTTCGGCGATCTGCCAGCCGATCGTGTAGACAGGCGTCAATGCGGTCATCGGATCCTGGAAGATCATCGCGATCTCGTTGCCGCGCAGCCGCCTGAGTTCGCGTGCGGGCAGTCCCACGAGTTCGCGGCCCTTGTAGCGGATCGACCCTTCGATGGTGGCGTTGGGATCGGTGATGAGACCCATGACGGCCAGCAGCGACACGGTCTTGCCGGAACCGGACTCACCGACGACACCGAGGATCTCGCTCTCCTCGAGGTCGAAGGAAACGCCATCGATGGCCCGCACCAGGCCATCATTTGTGCGGAAGGAAACTCTGAGGTCGCGCACCGACAGTATCATGATGTCCTCAGGCGCGGATCGAGAAGGATGTAGACGAAATCTACGACCGCATTGGCGATAACCACGAACATGGACGCATACATCACCGTCGCCATGATCATCGGCAGATCGAGATTCTGCAGAGCGTCATAAGTGAGCTTGCCGATGCCGTGCAGCCCGAACACCACCTCTGTCAGCAAGGCCGAGCCTCCCACCAGCGCGCCGAAATCCAGGCCGAACAGAGTGACGAAGGCGATGAGCGACGTGCGCAAGGCATGGCGCAGCAGGATGCGGGTTTCCGACAGCCCCTTGGCCCGGGCCGTGCGGATATAGTCTTCCTGCAGCGATTCGATGATTGCCGCGCGCAGCACGCGCCCGTAAATGCCGATATAGAGAATGGACAGTGTGATCCAGGGAATGACCAGGGTCAGAAACCAGCCCTTCGGATCGTCGGAGAAATTCTTGTAGCCGAGCGGTGGCACCCAGGAGAACGCCCAGCTGTCGTGGTAGCGGCTCTGGGTGATCAGGTTCATCACTTCGCCCAGCCAGTACACCGGCATCGAAATACCGAGCAGCCCCAGCGCCATCAGCAGCTTGTCCAGCCAGCTGCCGCGCGTGGCGGCGGCGGCGATGCCGATGATGATGGAGACGACCACCCACAGGATCGCCGCTCCGAACACCAGCGAGAGCGTGACCGGGATCGAATCCATGACCGCCGGCACCACTTTCCAGCCACGATTGACGAAGGAGGTCAAGTCGCCTGTGACGAAGATCTTCTCCATCATCGTCACATATTGCACGTAGAGCGGCCGGTCGAAGCCGAAGCTGTGGCGTACCGCCTCCAGCACTTCGGGCGATGCATTGCGGCCGGCGATCCGCGCCGCCGGGTCGGCGCCCGGCGTTGCGAAGAAAATCAGGAAGACGATGACCGAGATGCCGAACATCACGAACAGCATCTGGCCGAAACGGCGCAGGATGGCGTAGATCATCAGTCGCGCCCCAGCCGAACCTTGGAGCGCGGATCAAGCGCGTCGCGCAGGCCGTCGCCAAAGACATTGAGCGCCATGACGGAAACCGCGATCGCCAGCCCCGGCACCAGCGCCACCAATGGCCTGGTGTAAAGCAGCGCCTGTCCGTCCTGGATGATGGTGCCCCAGCTCGCTGCGGGTGGCTGCACGCCGATCGAAAGGAAGGAAAGGGCCGATTCCGTAAGCATGTTTAGCGCCATCATCAGCGGCACGAAGACGATGAGCGTGGTGGTGACGTTGGGCAGGATGTCGCGCCACAGGATGCGCCACCCCGGCACGCCCAGATTGATCGCGGCCAGCACGAACTCGCTTTTACGCAGTGCCAGAACCTGCCCGCGGATTGGGCGGGCCACATAGGGCACGTAGACGATGCCGATGATGATGACAGGCAGCCACAGACTGCCGGACTCGATCTGGATCGGACCGATCGTGATGCCATGCGCGATGGTGACGATGGAGAGCGAAATCGCCAGCAGATAGATCGGGAACGCCCACAGTATGTCGAGGAAGCGCGACAGCACCGTGTCGGTGACGCCGCCGAAATAGCCGGCGATCAATCCCGCCGCCGTGCCCAGGATCAGGGTGAAGATAGTGGCTGCTCCGGAGATCAACAACGAGCTCAGCCCGCCATAGAGCATCCTGGCCATGACATCGCGGCCCTGGCTGTCGGCGCCGAGGAAATAATTGCCCAGCCGCCAGGTCGGGCCGAGCGGTGTGTAGCCAAGCCCCAGCCCTTCCGTCGATTGTTCCATCACCGGAACGTCGGCACCGTCGATCTGGATGACGGCGTCGAGCGTCGAGGCGAAGGGATCCACGCCTGCCCATTTCGCATAAAGAGGCGCACTGAGGCAGGCAAGGACGATGAGGAGGAACACGGCCAGGGACGCCATGGCAGCCCCGTCCGTTGCCAGCTTCGCAAACGCGACGGCCCAGGGCCCTCGCGTCTTGCGCGGCATGGTGACAGCTTGGTTCGACACGCGCGTGCCTCTCCGCGGTTCGTTACTGCACCCAGGCCATTACTGTACCCAGGATTGGGTGATCATCCAGTTGAACTGCCGGTTGAACTTGAAATTGCCGAGACGTTTGCTGACAAAGTCGAGCCGCTTCGGCGTGAAGAGGCCGACGGCAGGTGCCTTGTCGGTGACCTGCCTGTCGATTTCAGCCCACATTTTGTCGGCGGCTTTCTGATCGGTGACGCCGAGGTCCAATGCCTTTTGCATCTTGGCGTCGATTTCCTTGTCGCAGAAGCCGGCGATGTTGATCGAGGCGTCCGAACCTTCACGGAAGGAGGCGCAGCTGAACAGGATGTTCAGGAAGTCCGAGGCCGCAGGATAGTCCTTGTACCACTGGGTGACGGACATCTGCACCTTGTTGTTGGTGTTCTGGATGTAGGTGAACTGGATGTTCGACGAGATCGGCTTGACGTCGGCGACATAGCCGATGCTGGTCAGCACGCTCTGCAGATAGACGCCGATGGACCGCGAAATGGCGGTGTCCTCGACGATGATCGTCACCTTCTGGCCCTTGGTGCCGGAGTCCTCGACGAGCTGCTTTGCCTTGTCGAGATCAGGAGCCGACCATTTGGCGCCCGGATTCTTGGTGAAGGGGCAATAGTCTTCATGGCCGGGGAAGTCCGGAGGCAGGACCTGGCAGACCGGCGAAGCCAGCACCTTGCCGCCGAACAGCTTGACCAGCGTGTTGCGATCGATCGCATAGGCAACGGCCTGGCGGGCTTTTTCATTGTCGAAGGGTGCGAGACGGTTGTTCAGCGGCGCGTACCACCACGCCGAAAGCGGTGAGATGTGCAGCTGGTCCATGGATTTGCTGCCCAGTTCGCCCAGGCGATCGCTGGGCAGAGCGTCGAACATCCAGTCCGCTTCGCCGTTCTGGATCGCGGTGACGGCTGCCTCTTCGGACAAGCCGAAATCATACTGGACGACATCCGGATAGCCGTCCGGCTGGGCTTCTTCGCTCCACTGCTTGAAATTGGGGTTGCGGGAAACCGTCATGCCCTTGTTGGGATCGAAGGCGGAGATCGTGTACGCGCCGGTGCTGGGAATAGGCTTGGAACCCATGTCTTCCGCGGGCGTATCCGCCGGCAGAACCACGGCATGGGGCAAGGCAAGCTTGTAGAGCAGCTCTGCATCCGGCTTGGTGATGTTGATGGTGATGGTGCCGGCCGCCTCGTCGCCGACAACGCCGCCCTCCAGCGTGCAGCTCTTGGTGTCGGCCAGGCATTTGTCGGCGCCGACGATGCCGGCATAGAACGTGCCGGAGGTGGGTCCGGAAACCTTGAAGATGCGCTGGAAGGAAGCGACGACGTCCTTCACGCCAAGATCCTGGCCGCTGGAGAACTTGATGCCCTTGCGCAGCTTGAAGGTGAAGGTCTTGCCGTCATTGCTGACCTGCGGCAACGCCTCGGCCAGATCGGGAACGATGGTGAAGCCGGCCATGCCCTCGGCCTTGCGGAAGGCCACCAGGCCGTCATAGATCGGCTGGTACATCTGCCAGCCCTGGTCCGTGTAATTGATGTGCGGATCGAGCGTTCCGGCCGCGGAGCGGGCCAGCAGGCGGATGGTGCCGCCCCGGTGCTCCTTGAGATATTCGGCCTGTGCCGGGGCCAGCCATGTACCGGCCAGCAATGCCGCGGCTGTTGCCGCCAGAAGCAGTTTCTTCACGTCTTGATTCCCCTTTTTTCAGTTATCGTTGTGGTCCAGGAAGTCTCCCACCACCCGCATGCACGCATCTTGCTCTTCGACATGCGGCATGTGGCTGGAATGCTCGAATATCTCCCAGCGAGACCCCTTGATGCCGTCCTTGTAGGGCTGCACGGTCGCGGGCGTGGCCTCGTCGTGACGTCCGGAGATGATCAATGTGGGAACCTCGATGGCCGGCAGGCGCTCGACGATGCTCCAGTTCTTCAGCGTTCCGATGACATGGAACTCGTTCGGCCCATTCATCAGATTATAGACGGTCGGATTGCGCACGACCTGGGCGAAACTTTCCGTGACTTCGGGCGGGAAAGGCACGACCCGGCAGACATGCCGCTCGTAGAACACCATCGTCGCCGCCTGGTACGCCGCATCGTCCGTCGTGCCGGCCTGCTCGTGCCAGGTCAGAGTCTCCTGCACATCGGCGGGCAGATCCGCACGCAACCGGTTGGCCTCTTCGACCCACAGCTTCATGGACGCCGGTGAGTTGGCAATGGTCAGCGATTTCAGACCCTTCGGCCGCGTCACGGCATATTCGGCGCCCAGCATGCCGCCCCAGCTCTGGCCGAGCACGTGGAAGCCCGCCCGAATGCCGAGGTGGTCGATCAGGTTTTCAAGCTCGTCGATGAACAGCCCAGGTGTCCAGAAATCGGCGCCTTTCTCAGGCAGCAAGGTGGAATTGCCGCAGCCCAACTGGTCATAATGAATGACGGCGCGATCCCTGCGCGCAAGAAGCTTGTAGGCATCGACATAATTGTGGGCGACGCCCGGGCCGCCATGCAGGATCACCACCGGCGCCTTTTCGCCACCGAGTTCGCCACTGACCCGATACCAGGTCTCGTAGGCACCGAAGGCGCCCCGTCCTTCCATGCCGATGATCTCAGATGACATCCCAGTTCCCAGTGCGGTTGAAGGCATCTTGTATTTGTCCGTGACGACGGGGGCCTAACTCATGTTGCGGGTGACCTGCACCCACTCTTCCAGCATCTGCACGCCAAATGCCGTGGCACCTTGCCTGCCGAGAGGCCGATCGGTGTCGGTCAGTTCCTTGCTGGCGATGTCGAGATGCACCCAGGGGCGATCTTCCGTGAAATGGCGCAGGAAGGCCGCGGCATAGGGAGCGTCGCCGTCCTCCATGTCCTTGGCATGATGCCTGAGGTCCGCGAACGGCGATTGCAGACCCTCATCATAGGCCCGGTCGAGCGGCAGCCGCCAGAACCGTTCGCCGACCGTTTCTCCGGCCGCGATCATCTGTGACGCGATGGCATCGTCGGTGCTGAACAGGCCGGCGAATATCGAGCCCAGGCCACGCGTCACCGAATAGGTCAGCGTCGCCAGATCGACGATCACCGAAGGGTTGAAGCGCGTGGCTGCATAGTGGAGGCAGTCGGCCAGAAGCAGGCGTCCTTCCGCATCCGTGTCGAACACTTCCACGGTCTGTCCGGACGCCGTCGTGATGATGTCGCGCGGTTTGAGCGCGGTGCCGGATGGCATGTTCTCGGCGATGCCGAGAACACCGACAACGTGTACCGGGCTGCCTTGCCGGGCGAGCGCGATCAGCAGGCCGACCACAGCGGCCGCTCCGCCCATGTCGGCTTTCATGTCGAACATCTGCGCTCCGCCCTTGATGCAGAGGCCTCCCGAATCGAAGCAGACGCCCTTGCCGACGAAAGCGAGTGGTTGAGCGGGCGCACCCTTGCCCCGGTAACGCAGGACAGCGACCCGGGGCGGGCGCGCCGAGCCCGATCCAACAGCAAGAAGCGCGTTCATGCCGAGCTCCTTCAGTTGCGCGGCATCGAGCATTTCGATGTCGATTCCGGCTTCACGCAGCGGCTCCAGATGATCATGGAAATTGTCGGGATGGAGATGGTTCGGCGGCAGGTTGACCAAGGTCCGCGCATATTCGACACCGTCGGCGATGGCATTGATCCGCGCCAGCGCCGCAGTCAGATTTGGGCCGCGGGCCCCGACCAGTTGCACCCGCAAGGTTCGATCCGCTCCTGCTCCTTGCCGCCGGTTGCGCATGTCGAAACGATAGCGGCGCAGCCGCATGCCAAGCGCGACACGCGCCAGGATTTCGGCTCCGGGCAGGTCAACGCCGGCGATGGGGTCCAGGACCAGGGTGGCCGCGCATTCTCCCTTGCCCTCCAGATGCGCGGCAAGCAAACCGCCGGCGCGTGCCAATGACAGGGCGGTTACGGTTTCAGCTTTGCCCAAGGCCAGGACGACCACGCGCTTAATCGATACGGCCTGAGGAGCAATAAGATCGATGCAGGTGCCGGATTCGGCCAAGGCGGCCGGGTCGGAGCAGGCGCGAGAGAGGATCCCGCTCATCTCGGCATCCAGGGCGACTGCCCGCGGGCCAAAGCCCGTGTGGGCAGTTTGCAAAATCACGACGACGGAGGTTTCCGCAGAAATCTCGTCCGCGGTCTCGAAGACCGGCGCTGGCGATTGAGGCATAGGCTGGCGCTCTCTCCAATTGCGGCAATACCAGCCGGTAGCGAGCAACGCTTCGCTCGCCCCGGTGGAGACTGGTCAAGCCGGTCTCCGCCGTTCGTGGTATAATGCCGGTCCCCAAACAGTCGCTTTCTTGAGACGACTTAATTGCTCTTGCCTTCTGGGTATCCCCTAACGGGGCAGGCGATCAAACGCGAATTCTGCCCATGTCGATTGACAAAAACTCAACTGACAATTCATGATCGGCCAATGGCCCTTCCCTCACTCAATGGCATGCGCGCTTTCGAGGCCGCCGCTCGCCTCGGCAGCGTCAAGGACGCGGCGGAAGAACTGCATCTGACACCCTCGGCTGTCAGCCGCCACATCCGCGCGCTTGAACGAAATCTCGGCCAGGACCTGTTCGAACGCGGTTTTCGCCAGATAACCCCAACCATAAGGGGCTCCTACTATGCGCGCAGCCTCTCGGAGGCGTTCGAAGCCATCTGGCGCGCCACCGATGACGTCAGCCTCTCCGAGGGGTCGCGCCACGGCAAGATCCAACGTGTGCGGGTCTTGTGCGTGCCCACCGTTCTGAACCTTTGGCTGGCGGATCGGTTGCCGAACTTTCGCCGGTTGCATCCGTCGGTGGATCTGGAGATTTCCACTTCAGGCAAGCGCGCCAACTTCGATTTGGCCATTGTCGACGAGTTCGTCTACAAGGCCGGCCCGGCTTTGACGCTGCTGATCCCGCTGCTTTTGACGCCGGTCTGTGCGCCTTCGCTTTTGGAGGGGCCTGTGCCGCTGCGATCGCCGGCCGATCTGGTCAATCATCATCTGATCCATGAATGCGAAACCATGAGATGGAAGCGTTGGCTGGAGCAGGAAGGCGTTCTGGAAACGACGCCAAAATCCAGCACAACACTGGATGATTGCACCTTGATCATGCGCGAAGCGATCAATGGCGCGGGAATAGCGCTCGCGGACACGATGATGGCGCAAGATTTTCTGCAGCAAGGCAAACTGGTCGCCCCGTTCCGTGCCCGCCACACCTATCCGGCCGGCATTTACCTGCATCAGCGTCGCAGCATCGGCAACAAACCAGGCACCGGCCTGTTTCAGGATTGGCTGCTCGCCGAAGTCGCGGATCACAAGCAGCTTATGGCCATCACCTAGATGGCCCCCTACCGAAGATGTCGGGAGCCACCGCTTCAGATTGGAATCCCAGCGTCGAACTTCGAATCATCCGTGCCGGGCTCAGCGATGACCCACCATCGCCGTGCATCGATAATCGCAGTTCTCATTGAATATCTTTAAGGCCAAAGCCGGCAAATAGGTTGCTTGTCGGTTCCCCTGCGGCAGGCTTAACCTGCACGCGGCCAACGCGTGAGGGCGCGTGCTGCAAAAGGGGAACATTGCCATGACGATACAGGGTGCTTCACCTGATCTGTACAACGAGGATCTGGCTCCGGCCAAAGTTCGAAACTGGGGGCCATTCTCGATCTTCAACGTCTGGACGTCGGACGTCCACAGCCTTTGGGGCTACTATCTTGCCGCCAGTCTGTTCCTGTTCTGCGGCGGCTTTGTCAATTTCATCATCGCCATAGGCATCGGATCGCTGATCATCTACGCGCTGATGAACATGGTCGGCTATGCCGGCGTGAAGACGGGCGTGCCCTACCCCGTGCTTGCCCGCGCCTCTTTCGGCATCTGGGGCGCCAACATACCGGCACTGGTGCGCGCCATCGTCGCCTGCTTCTGGTACGGCGCGCAGACGGCCGCCGCCTCGGGCGCGATCGTGGCGCTGCTGATCCGCACGCAGTGGTTCGCCGATTTCAACGCCAGCACGCATTTCCTCGGCCATACCGGCCTGGAGGTGATCTGCTTCGTGGTCATCTGGGGGCTGCAACTGCTGATCATCCAGAACGGCATGGAAACGGTGCGCCGCTTCCAGGACTGGGCCGGCCCCGCGGTGTGGGTGATGATGCTGATCCTGGCGATCTATCTCTGCGTCAAATCCGGGAGATTTGCCTTCACCAGCGACATCCCGATGGACGTGTTGCTGGACAAGACGAAGGACGCGGGCGTGCCCGGCACGCCCGGCTCGTGGACTTCGCTGTTTGCGGTGGCAGCAATCTGGGTCACCTATTTCTCGGCGCTCTATCTCAACTTCTGCGATTTCGCCCGTTACGCGCCGGACAAGGCATCGCTGCGCAAGGGCAACATCTGGGGTCTGCCGATCAACCTCATCCTGTTCTCGCTGGTCGCCGGCGTCACCACCATTGCCGCCTTTGACGTCTATGGCGAAGTGCTGCTGCATCCCGACCAGATCTCGGCGAAATTCGACAGCTGGTTCCTGGCGGCGCTCGCAGCCCTGACCTTTGCGGTTGCGACCCTGGGCATCAACGTGGTCGCTAATTTCGTCTCGCCGGCCTTCGACTTCTCCAACGTCTTCCCCAGGCAGATCGACTTCAAGAAGGGCGGCTATATCGCGGCCGTCATTGCCCTGCTGCTCTATCCCTTCGCGCCATGGGAAGGCAGTGCCGCTTCCTTCGTCAACATCATCGGCGCGACGATGGGGCCGATCTTCGGGGTGATGATGGTCGACTACTACCTGATCCGGAAGGGTGAGGTCGACGTCGAAGCGCTTTACCGCGAAGACGGCGAGTTCCGTTTCCAGGGCGGCTGGCACGTCAATGCCTTTATCGCCGCCGGCATCGGCGCCATCTTCTCGTCGATCCTGCCCAACTTCACCAACTGGCTGCCGTCCTGGTGGGGCGTCTATGGCTGGTTCTTCGGCGTGGCGATCGCCGGCATCATCTACTACGTGCTGCGCACCGCCGCTTTGGGCGCCGGCGCCAGGACCGCGAAAGCCTGACAAGGTGAATTTTGGGGCGGCGAGAGCCGCCCCAAAACCTACCCGAGCATCTCGGCCAATCTGCGCACTGTGTTCCAGTTGCGCGACGTGCCCGTGCCCAAGCGCTTGTGATTCATGGCCGCGAGCAGCCGCGAGCTTGTCCTCTCGCGTGAAAATACGACCCAGATGTCGCCGCCGACCGAAGTCACTTTTTCATCCTCGCCGGCATAGGCTTGGAGCCCCTTCACGGCCTCCACGGGCGCAGGCTTGCGCATCACCCGTACGGCCACCTGATCGCCTGTTTTAGCCGAATCGGCCGGGAACGGATTGCCGGCGGCAAGCTTCAGCCAGTCCTCGGCACCACGCACGATGATATCGACATGGCGGCCGAAGGTCTTTTCGAAGACTGTTTCCAGCCGCCGTTCGAGGTCGGCGATATCAGTTGCTGGCGCCTCGAAGACCAGATTGCCGGTCGCCACCAGCGTGCGCGAATTCTTCAACCCGAAATCTTCCGCCATGGCCTTGAGGTCGGCCATGACGACCCGGCGGCCCTCGCCCAGGATGATGCTGTAAAGCAGCGCGACATAGGTCTGCATTGCCGCCCGACCTGATCGCTACACCAACCGGCTCTGCTCCACCGCCGCCTCGATGAAACTGGCGAACAGCGGATGCGGGTCGAGCGGCCGGCTTTTCAGTTCCGGATGATATTGCACGCCGATGAACCAGGGGTGGTCTGGATACTCGACCGTCTCCGGCAGCACGCCGTCGGGCGACATGCCGGCGAATACCAGGCCGCAATCCTCGAGTCGCTCCTTGTAGTCGATATTGACCTCGTAGCGGTGGCGATGGCGCTCGAAAATCTGTGTGTCGCCGTAAATCTCGGCGATCTTGGAGCCCTTGGCGAGTTCGGCCTGATAGGCGCCGAGCCGCATCGTGCCGCCGAGATCGCCGGTTTCCCGGCGCTTCTCCAGCATGTTGCCTTTCAGCCATTCGGTCATCAGGCCGACGACCGGTTCCTCGGTCGGACCAAACTCGGTCGAAGACGCATGTTCGACGCCGGCCAGCGACCGCGCCGCCTCGATGCAGGCCATCTGCATGCCGAAGCAGATGCCGAAATACGGCACCTTGCGCTCGCGCGCGAACTTCGCCGCCAGGATCTTGCCTTCGGCACCGCGCTCGCCAAAGCCGCCGGGAACCAGGATGCCATGCACCTTTTCCAGCCATGGCGTCGGATCCTCCTTTTCAAAGATCTCCGATTCGATCCAGTCGAGCTTGACCTTGACGTGGTTGGCCAGGCCGCCATGCGAGAGCGCCTCGATCAGCGATTTGTAGGCGTCTTTGAGGCCGGTGTACTTGCCGACGACGGCGATGGTCACCTCGCCTTCCGGATTGTGGATGCGGTTGGACACCGCCTGCCACGGCTCCATGCGCGGCTTCGGGGCCGGATCGATGCCGAAGGCGGCCAGCACTTCCGAATCGAGCCCTTCCTTGTGATAGGCCATCGGCACGTCGTAGATGTGCGGCACGTCGAGCGCCTGGATCACAGCGCTCTCGCGGACGTTGCAGAACAGCGACAATTTTCTGCGTTCTTCCTTGGGGATGGCGCGGTCGGCGCGGACCAGCAGGATGTCGGGCGCGATGCCGATGCCGCGCAGCTCCTTGACCGAATGCTGAGTCGGCTTGGTCTTCAGCTCGCCCGCTGTCGGGATGTAGGGCATCAGCGTCAGATGCACGTAAACGGCGTTGTTGCGCGGCAGGTCGTTGCCGAGCTGGCGTATCGCTTCCAGGAACGGCATCGCCTCGATGTCGCCGACCGTGCCGCCGATCTCGCAAAGCACGAAATCATAGTCGTCATTGCCGTTGAGGACGAAATTCTTGATCTCGTCGGTGACGTGCGGAATGACCTGCACGGTTGCGCCGAGATAATCGCCGCGCCGCTCACGCTCGATGATGTTCTTGTAGATGCGGCCGGTGGTGATGTTGTCCTGCTGATTGGCGGAGCGGCCGGTGAAGCGCTCGTAATGGCCAAGATCGAGATCGGTTTCCGCGCCATCATCAGTGACGAAAACCTCGCCATGCTGGTACGGCGACATCGTGCCCGGATCGACATTGAGGTAGGGGTCGAGTTTTTTGATGCGTGCGCGATAGCCTCGCGCCTGCAGGAGAGCCCCAAGGGCCGCTGCGGCTATGCCTTTTCCAAGTGAGGAAACCACGCCGCCTGTGATGAATACATATCGCGCCATGGGAGTCATCGCTTAACGCGGCCGGATTGATTCCGCCAGAGAAAAAACCACCGCGAAGGTTTTTTCCCAAGAAGGCGCTCGGATCGTGAACAGGGCAAAACAAAAGGGCCGGCTGAGCCGGCCCTTTCGGCAGGATGACGAAAACGTCAGATGATGACGACCTTGGTGCCAACCCTGACGCGGCTGTAGAGGTCCATGACGTGCTCGTTGATCATGCGGAAGCAGCCATTCGAGGCGCTGGTTCCGATCGACTGCGGCGCGATTGTGCCGTGGATACGCAGATGCGTGTCCTTCTTGCCGTCATAGAGGTAGATGGCGCGGGCGCCGAGCGGGTTCTGGCCACCGCCGGGCATGCCGTCCTTGTACTGGCCATAATGCTTCGGCTCACGCTTCTGCATGTCCAGCGTCGGGATCCAGCGCGGCCATTCCTGCTTGTCGCCGACCGCAACCGTACCCTTGTACTGCAGACCCTCGCGGCCGACCGCAATGGCGTAGCGGCGGGCGGTGGAGGACGATTCGACGAGGTAGAGGCGCCGCGCACTGGTGTCGATGACGATGGTGCCCGCATCGTAACCGCTGAATTCCACGTCCTGCGGCACGAATTCCGGCTTCACCTTGAACTGCTTCTTGGCTTCCCTCTTGGCGAGCACCTGGTCGAGAGCCCGTGTCTCAGGGAGATAGCTTATCGAAGACCCGGACGAGGTCCCGCCGAAGAGACCGGCGAACAGACCACCGTTGCTCGGCTGCTTCTGGCCGATGACCTCGCTGCGCAGCTCGCCATTGTTGCCGGTCAAGGCGACGTTCATCGCCTCTGCCGGAAGCGGCTCTGCCGATTGGATCGGCGCGATCGGTTCGATAGGCTCGATGATCTTGGCAACCTGCTTCTTGGCCGGCTTGGCATCGGCCACCTCGGTTGCCGGCGCGCTCTTGCCCTTCTTGGCAAGGAACGCCTGCCGTTCAGCGTCGGCCTTGGCCTTGGCCGCCTCGCGCATCGCCAGTTTCCTGGCTTCGAGCGCCTTGGCTTTGGCGGCCTCCTTGTCGGCAACGATCTTGGCCTCGATCTTCTTGATCTGGGCGAGGTCGTCGGGCGTCGGGTTTTTCTTCTTCTTGAGAAGCTTCAATTGCGACGCGTCACTTTTGACGGCGACGTTGATGGCGGAGGTTGTTTCAACCGAAGGCTGTGCGGCCATATTGGCCGGAACGCCTGCGAAAGCGGGGGAACTCACGCCGAGTGCGGCGCAAAGTCCCAGGAAAATGAAGCTGCGAAGCTGCATGGCGAAGATCCGATCGTTCTATGCTTGTTGCCACGGCGTCGCCCAGCGCCCCCCAAGGGCGCCGGAAATGCCGCACGCAATCTATAGTCGAATAAGCGCGGGCGCCTCAAGCGCGAGGCCATGCCTCACCTCGTCGAATCTTCGTGATCTCGCCGCATTTGCCGCGACTGTGTTCAAACGACCACAGATCGCGGTTTCAGGGGCCCGAAGACTATTGGTTCGGCACCTGCGGGGCCGCCGGCGCGGCGGGAGCCGTGCCGTTGGTCGCCGGCGGCGTCGAGCCGGCGGCAGGCGCAGTCGCCGGAGCCGCGGCGTCGTTGCCGGAAGGCGCCGTCGGCGTGGTGCTGCCGGCGGGCGCCGGGGTGGTCGTGCCGGGCAATTGGTTGAGCACGCCTTTGCCTGCGCCGTCCGACGTCGCCGGCACGCGGTCGAGGATATCGATCGGCTTCTCGCCGTAGCGGGCGACGATCGACAGTGTCAGTGACGTGGCGAAGAAAGCGGCCGCCAGGATCGCCGTCGCACGCGTCAGCGCATTGGCAGCACCACGCGCGGTCATGAAGCCGGATCCGCCACCGATGCCGAGGCCACCGCCTTCGGAACGCTGCAGCAGCACCACGCCGACAAGGGCGAGCACGACCATGAGATGGATGACGATCAGTACGGTTTCCATAGTTTATCCTGGCAAGGCCTTGCCCGGCCGCGGACACGACCGGTGAATTGGAGGCGGCTCAATACAATGCTTTGACGGCATTTCCAAGCCCGTGGCCGGAATATGGGAAGCAACCCGTCCTTTGCAACGATTTCGTGTACCGGAAGCCCTGTCCGACGCAGCGAATGTCTTCAGGCAATATTGCGATAGGCCTCGGCGATGCCGAGAAAATCCGCCGCTTTCAGGCTGGCGCCGCCGACCAGCGCGCCGTCGACATTCCTGACGCCGAGCAATTCGACCGCGTTGGAGGGCTTGACCGAGCCGCCGTAGAGAATGCGCATCTTCGCCGCGACGCCGCCGAGCTTTTCCGACAGCTTTTCGCGGATATGTGCATGTGCTGCCGCCACATCGCCGGCTGTCGGCGTCAGGCCGGTGCCGATCGCCCATACCGGCTCATAGGCAATGATGGTGTTGGACGGGGTGGCGCTTGGCGGGACCGAACCATCGACCTGCCGCGACAGCACATCCAGCGTGGCGCCCGCTTCACGCTGTTCATGCGTTTCGCCGACGCAAATGATGGCAACAAGCCCGGCACGCCATGCGGCGGATGCCTTGGCCTGGACAGTGGCGTCATCCTCGCCGCGTTGCTCGCGGCATTCGGAATGGCCGACGATGACATGGCTCGCACCGGCATCCCTGAGCATTTCCGCCGAGATGCAGCCGGTGTAGGCGCCGCTCTCCTTGGTATGGCAATCCTCACCGCCGGCATGCACCGGCGTGCGTGACAGGATCTCCGCGGCGTGGGCAAGCAGGGTCGCGGGAACGCAAACCAACGCTTCGGTCTCCGCATCAAGTCCGCTCATGAAGCCGTTGCCGATCATCCTGAGCTCGTTGAGCGAGGCACTGGTGCCGTTCATTTTCCAGTTGCCGGCGACGAGCGGGCGAATTCCTGGCGTCATGGGTTTGCTTCTCCGGATGATATCGGGGCTCTGGCCCTCACTACCAAAATCAGGCCACAAAGCAATCGACAGTGGGCCGGAAGGGCGCTATTGCGCTTGTTTCAGACTCGGCGCATGCGAAAATGCGCATAAATCGGAAGTAAAAATGCTTGGTATATTGAGAAGCGCGGCAGGCACCTGGGTCGCGAAAGGGCTGTTGGTGCTGCTGGTGCTCAGCTTTTTGGTCTGGGGCGTTTCCGGACGGCTGATGGGCGGTTTGGCTGGCCATGATTCGGTCATAACGGCTGGCGGCACCAAAGTGTCGATCAACGAATACCGTCTCGCCTACGATCGCCAGCTCGCCGTCATGTCGCAACAGTTCGGCCAGCGTCTCAGCCACGAACAGGCAAAGGCGCTCGGCGTCGACAACCAGGTGTTGGCTCAGCTCGTCTCTGGTGCCGTTCTCGACGAACAGGCCCGCAAGCTGGGCCTCGGACTTTCCAAGGACCGGCTGGCCGAGTTGACGCGCGAAGACCCGGCATTCAAGGGCCCGGGCGGCCAGTTCGACCGCAGAACATTCGAATACATGCTGCAGCAGATTGGCATGCGGCCCGAGGACTATCTGAAGAACCGTGCCCAGGTGGCGGTGCGCCAGCAGATCGTCGAGGCTGTCTCGGATGGCCTCAAGGCTCCGGACACTTTCTTCAAGGCTGTTGCACTCTATCGCGGCGAAGACCGCACCATCGACTATTTGACGCTGCCCAAGGCACTGGTCGAGCCGATCGCGGCACCGTCCGATAGCGTGCTCTTGGCCTATTTCGAAGCCAACAAGAAGACATATGCGGCACCCGAATACCGCAAATTCTCCTATGTCCGCCTCGAACCCGTCGACATCATGGACACGACCGCCGTCACCGACAGCCAGGTCAGCGACGACTACAACAAGAACAAGGCGCGTTACACCACGCCGGAACTGCGCACCGTCGAGCAGCTTGTATTCAAGACGCCGGATGCGGCCAAGGCCGCACTCGATTCGCTCAAGGCCGGCGCCACCTTCGACAAGCTGGTCACGGCGGAAGGCAAGACCCCGGCCGACACGCTGCTCGGCACGCTTGCCAAGGACAAGATTGCCGACAAGGCGGTCGCCGGCGCGGCCTTTTCGCTCAATGCCAATGAAGTCAGCCAGGTCGTGCAAGGCGCCTTCGGTCCGGTGCTGCTGCGCGTCACCGAGATCAAGCCCGAGGTGGTGAAGCCACTGGCCGAGGTGTCCGATCAGATCCGCAAGGATCTGGCGCTGGGCGAGGCAAGCCGCATCCTTCTGGACGTGCGTGACAATTACGATGACACCCGCGCCGCCGGCAGTTCGCTGGCAGAGGCCGCGGCCAAGCTGAAGCTGAAGGTCGTCACCATCGACGCCATCGATCGCAGTGGGCTGCGGCCAGATGCAAGCATCGTCAAGGACCTGCCGCAATCGCCGGAGCTGATCAAAGCGGTCTTCGACGCCGAACCCAACACGGAAAACGATGCCTTGACCACAGCCGACAACGGCTTCGTCTTCTATGAGGTGGCGTCCATCACGCCGGCTCGCGACCGCACGCTGGATGAGGTTCGTCAGAAAGCCGTCACCGACTGGACCGCGGCGGAAATAAGCAAGCGGCTGGCCGCCAAGGCTGACGAGCTGGAAAAGCGGCTCAAGGCCGGCGCAACGCTCGATGTCATCGCCAGCGAACTGAAGCTCGAAAAGCAGACCAAGCGCGGTGTTAAGCGTGAGGCTGACGACGTCGACTTCGGTAAGGAGGGTGCGGCAGCGATGTTCGGCGTTGGCGAAGGCGGCACCGGCCTGATCCCCTCGCCCACCGGGGACGGGCAGATCCTGTACAAGGTCGCCGAAGTGTTCGAGCCCGCCGGAGCCGATGCCAGCTCGGTGCCGGATGACGCACAGAAATCCTTCACCTCCGGCATGTCGGATGATCTGCTCGATCAGTTGGTGGCGCAGTTGCAGACGCAGTACGACGTTCGCATCGATCAGGCCGCCGTCGCCCAAGCCTCGACAAGATGAGCGCGCTGAAAACCCATATCGCCAAGATCGCGACCGGTAGCGCGCTTTCCTTTGAGGAAGCGCGCGAGGCCTTCGACATCATCATGTCGGGTGACGCGACCCCCGGCCAGATCGGCGGTTTCCTGATGGCGCTGCGCGTGCGCGGCGAGACGGTGAGCGAGATTTCCGGCGCCGTCGCAACCATGCGGGCCAAGATGCTGCACGTCGACGCGCCCACCGATGCCGTCGACATCGTCGGCACCGGCGGCGACAATTCTCACAGCGTCAACATTTCGACGGCATCGGCCTTCGTCGTTGCCGGCAGCGGCGTGCCGGTTGCCAAACACGGCAATCGCGGCCTGTCGTCGCTGACAGGGGCAGCCGATGTGCTGGTGGCGCTCGGGGTCAAGATCGACATCTCGCCCGATTTCATTAGCCGTTGCATCCACGAGGCAGGCGTTGGCTTCATGTTCGCGCCCGCGCATCATCCTGCGATGAAGCATGTCGGCCCGACCCGCGTCGAACTCGGCACCCGCACCATATTCAACCTGCTCGGGCCGCTCTCCAATCCGGCCGGCGTCAAGCGGCAGCTGGTCGGTGTGTTCCTGCCGGAATGGATCCTGCCGGTTGCCGAGACACTGAAGGCGCTGGGTGCCGAGCATGTCTGGGTCGCCCATGGCGACGGCTATGACGAGATCACCACCACCGGCGAGACGCAGGTCGCCGAACTGATCGGCGGCGAAATCCGCAGCTTCACGCTGACCCCTGAAGCGGTTGGGCTGGCGCGCCATAGCAAGGATGAGTTGCGCGGCGGCGATGCGGACTACAACGCCAAGGCCTTGCGCGATATGCTGGGCGGCGGCGCCGGCGCCTATCGCGACACCGTGCTGATGAACGCCGGTGCCGGACTGGTTGTGGCCGGCAAGGCGACGACGCTTGGCGACGGCATCGCGGCGGCGGCGCAAGCCATCGATAGCGGCCGTGCCCTGCAAGTGCTCGACAGGCTGGTCGAGATTTCGAACGGATAACGGATAGAGCGTGTCTGACATTCTTCGCAAGATCGAGGCCTACAAGCGCGACGAGATCGCGGCGGCAAAGGCACGCGTGCCGTTGGCCGAAATCAAGGTCCGGGCAAAAGATGCCGACGCACCGCGCGGTTTTCTTGCCGCACTGGAAGCGAAGCGCAAATCCGGCGCCTTCGCGCTGATCGCCGAGATCAAGAAAGCGAGCCCCTCCAAGGGTCTGATCCGTGCCGATTTCGATCCACCGGCTCTGGCGCAGGCCTATGCCAAGGGTGGTGCTGCCTGTCTTTCGGTGCTGACCGATGCACCGTCCTTCCAGGGTGCGCCTGAATTTCTCACCCGGGCGCGAGCCGCCGTCGCGCTGCCGGCGCTGCGCAAGGATTTCCTGTTCGATCCGTATCAGGTCTACGAAGCCCGCGCCTGGGGCGCGGATGCCATCCTGATCATCATGGCCAGCGTCGACGACGCCCTGGCGAGCGAGCTCGAGGCGACGGCGTTCGAACTCGGCATGGATGCACTGGTCGAAGTGCATGACGAGGCCGAGACGCAACGCGCGCTAAAATTGTCGTCGCGGCTGATCGGCATCAACAACCGCAATCTGCGCACATTCGAGACCAGCCTCGACACTTCAGTGCGGCTGGCGACGATGGTTCCGGCCGACCGCTTGCTGGTCAGCGAGAGCGGTATTTTCTCGCATGACGACTGCCTCAGGCTGCAAAAGAGCGACATCGGCACTTTTCTTGTCGGCGAGAGCCTGATGCGGCAACAGGACGTCACCGCGGCGACGCGCCTGCTGCTGACAGGCAAGGCTTTGGCCGGGGCTATCTGACGATGGTATCAGGTCTTACCCATCTCGGCGCGCAGGGCGAGGCCAACATGGTCGATGTCGGCGACAAGGAAGAAACAACGCGCACGGCGATTGCCGAAGGCTTTGTCGCGATGCAGCCCGAGACGCTGAAGATGATCCTCGCCGGCAACGCCAAGAAGGGCGATGTGCTCGGCACAGCGCGCATCGCCGGTATCATGGCGGCGAAGAAGACGCATGAACTGATCCCGCTCTGCCACCCGCTGCTTTTGACCAAGGTTTCCGTCGACATCGAGCCCGACCATGCTTTGCCGGGCCTGAAGGTCACCGCGCTGGCGCGCGTCACCGGCAAGACGGGTGTCGAGATGGAAGCGCTGACCGCCGCTTCGGTGGCCTGCCTGACCATCTACGACATGGCGAAAGCAGTCGACCGCGCTATGGTCATCACCGGCATCCGCCTGGTCGAAAAGACGGGTGGCAAGTCGGGTGACTACAAGGCGAGCGCCTGATGGCGCTGGTTCCTATCGCGGAGGCGCTTGAACGCCTGCTCGATGGTGCGGCACCTCTAGCCGGCGAAAGCGTTCCTCTGTTCGAGGCGGTGGATCGTGTTCTGGCGGAACCGGTCGTTGCTCTTCGCACCCAGCCGCCTTTCAATGCTTCCGCCATGGACGGCTATGCGGCGCGCGCCGCCGACGTCACGTCGGTCCCATCCAGGCTGTCGGTGATCGGCATGGCGCCGGCTGGACGTGGCTTCGACGGCACGGTCGGCCAGACGCAGGCCGTGCGCATCTTCACCGGCGCGCCGCTGCCCGAAGGCGCCGACACCATCGTCATCCAGGAGAATGTCCGCGACCTCGGCGGCGGCGAAATCGAAGTGACCGAGCCGACGGCGCAATGGCGCAATATCCGCCGCATCGGGCTCGATTTTTCAACAGGCGACATGCTGCTGGAAAAAGGCCGCTTACTCGACCCGGCGGCACTGTCGCTGGCAGCATCGGCCAACCATCCTCGGGTCAGCGTGGTGAAACGGCCGCTGGTCGCCATCGTCGCCACCGGCGACGAATTGCTGCCGCCGGGCAGTGATCTCGGCCCGGATCAGATCATCTCATCGAATGCCTATGGCGTCGCTGCCACCGCACACTCGGTCGGCGCCCGCGCGCTCGATCTCGGCATTGCCGCCGATCGCAAGGAGGCTATCGCTGCCCTGATCAGACAAGCGGTCGCGGCCGGTGCGGATGTCATCGTGACGCTTGGTGGCGCCTCGGTCGGCGATCACGACCTGATCCACGACGTGCTGACCGGCGAAGGCATGACGCTCGGCTTCTGGAAGATCGCCATGCGCCCCGGCAAGCCCCTGATGTTCGGCCGCCTCGGCGACATCAGGTGCATCGGCCTGCCCGGCAATCCGGTGGCAAGCCTGGTCTGCTCGCAGTTGTTCCTGAAGCCGCTGCTGGCGCGGCTCGGCGGCCGCAATCATCGCCAGGACGTTCGCCAAGCGCGATTGGGCGCCGCAATGCCGGCCAATGATTTGCGCCAGGACTATGTCCGAGCCGTGGTCAGGGAAGATGACGGCGTACCGGTGGCGACGCCGTTCGGTATCCAGGATTCCTCGATGCTGAGAATGCTGGCCGACGCCAACGGGCTGATCGTGCGGGCGCCGTTTGCCCCTGCAGCAGCTGCTGGCGAGGCTTGCAGCGTTTTGATGCTGCGCTGAGGAATCCCAGACAAGCCACTCATAACAGACGAGAAAGTGATCCCGGCTCTAGTTCGAGATCAAGCTCTGCGTCAGCGGATGCGCCGGGTCGGCAAGGCCGTCGACAATGCTGTAATGATGCCGGTCGGGCTCGACCACGACGCTGGTGGTGGCGCCGAGGCCGGTCCAGATGTTGGCAAGCAGCGCATTCTGGCGCAGGAATTCGGCGCGCTCGCCGCCACCGGCCCAACAGGTGATGCGGGCGCCATTTATCGGGCGCAGCAGCGCCGGGCTTTCAGCCAGCGCCTCCTCTTCGTCGATTGCCAGTTCCTTGTTCATGCCGGTGCGCATGATCGGACGCAGGTCATGCAAGCCTGAAATCGAAACGACGTGGCGTATGCGCCGCGCCACATCGGCAGCCAACGGCGTGGTTGTCGTCACCATCCGGGTGGCGAGATGGCCGCCGGCCGAATGTCCGGTCAGCATCAGCGGTCCGTCGACCATTGCCGCTGCCTCGCCGATTGCCGCCCCAATCTCCCTGACGATGCCGGCGATGCGTATGTCCGGGCACAGCGTGTAGGACGGCATCGCAACGGCAAAACCGTTGCTGACCGCGCCATTGGCAAGGTGAGACCACAAACTCTTGTCGGTCTCCAGCCAGTAACCGCCATGGATAATCGCCACCAGCCCTTTGGGCGCGGCACTAGGAATGAAAAGATCGAGCCGATTGCGCGGCCCTTCGCCATAGGCGATGTCGAGCCGTGCCCGGCCCTGCGCCGACAGCGCATCACGGAATGCTTGCGCCGGCTTCGCCCATGCGGCCGGCCAGCGATCACTGCCGGCGATATTCGCACCGTTGGCATAGGCATCATCCCAATCGACGATGTGACGTTCGAACATCTGCGCCCTTCCCCAAGACGGCATCGCTACTTGCTAGCAATGGCCACCGCCATGCCATGCGTCAATGCCCTGAGCAAAAACATTTTAGGCTTGAAACAAATTTCGACTGGTGCGATCCTGCCCCAACGAACAGCCGACAATGGGAGGTCTGCTGTGCTGCCCGAACCTGCAGATGTTCACCCTTTCTGGGCGCATCTCAGCAGGTGCGATGGGTAGTACGAAGCTTCCTCAGAGCAGGACCTTAGGATCCACTACATCCGGCCAAGGCGCATCGCGCACTGGTCAGGCAGCAGACGGGATAGCGGCGACATGCTTGGGCCTTCAGCGCATATCGACACGTTCACGCGCGATCACCTGCCGCCGCCGGAGCAATGGCCTGAAATCCTGCTCGACGGCTTCGACTATCCCGAACGCCTCAACGCCGGTGTCGAACTGACCGACAGGCTGGTCGAAAAAGGTCTCGGCGACCACACCGCCCTGATCGGCAATGGCCGCCGCCGCACCTACAAGGAACTGTCCGACTGGACGAACAGGCTGGCCCACGCGCTGGTCGAGAATTATGGCGTCGAGCCCGGCAACCGGGTGCTGATCCGCTCCGCCAACAACCCCGCCATGGTCGCCTGCTGGCTGGCTGCCACCAAGGTTGGCGCCGTGGTCGTCAACACCATGCCGATGCTGCGCGCCGGCGAACTCGCCAAGATCGTCGACAAGGCCGAGATTACCGTTGCGCTGTGCGACACCAGACTGATGGACGAGATGACTGCCTGCGCCAAGGACAGCGCGTTCCTCAAGCAGGTCATCGGTTTCGACGGCACCGCCAACCATGATGCCGAACTCGATCGTGCCGCTCTCGACAAGCCGGTGACGTTCACCGCAGTCGACACGGGCCGCGACGATGTCGCCCTGCTCGGCTTCACCTCGGGCACGACAGGCGTTCCGAAGGCGACGATGCATTTCCACCGCGACCTCCTGATCATTGCCGACGCCTATGCACGCGAAATCCTGGAGGTGACGGCGGACGACATCTTCGTCGGCTCGCCGCCGCTGGCCTTCACCTTCGGCCTTGGCGGGCTCGCTATCTTTCCCCTGCGCTTCGGTGCGGCGGCGACGCTGCTGGAGCAGGCGACGCCACCCAACATGATCCACATCATCGAGACCTACAAAGCGACGATCTCCTTCACCGCGCCGACTGCCTACCGCGCCATGCTGAAGGCCATGGATGAAGGTGCCGACCTGTCGTCGCTGCGCGTCGCCGTTTCGGCCGGCGAAACCTTGCCCGCCCCGGTTTTCGAAGAGTGGACGCAAAAGACCGGCAAGCCGATCCTCGACGGCATCGGCGCCACCGAAATGCTGCACATCTTCATCTCCAACCGCTTCGATGACATGAGGCCTGCGTCGACCGGCAAGCCGGTGGGCGGCTATGAGGCGCGCATCGTCGATGACGAGATGCGCGAGGTGCCGCGCGGCACGACCGGCAGGCTGGCGGTGCGCGGCCCGACCGGCTGCCGCTACATGGCCGATGACAGGCAGAAGGAATATGTGCGCGACGGCTGGAACCTCACCGGCGACACCTTCACGCAGGACGAGGACGGCTTCTTCCATTTCGCCGCACGCTCCGACGACATGATCGTCAGCGCCGGCTACAACATCGCCGGTCCCGAGGTCGAGGCGGCGCTGCTGGCGCATCCGGACGTCGCCGAATGCGCGGTGATCGGTGCAGAGGACGCCGAACGCGGCCAGATCGTCGAGGCGCATGTCGTGCTGGTGCAGGGCGTCGCGCCCGACGCCCTCACCACCAAGCGCCTGCAGGACCATGTCAAGGCAACGATCGCGCCCTATAAATATCCGCGATCGGTAAAATTCATCGCCGCTCTGCCCAAGACCCAGACCGGAAAGATCCAGCGCTTCCGGCTGCGCACGGAGAAAATCAATTGAGCCAACCGTACGATCCGGCGTCCGAAGGCGCCCAGATGTCGTTCAAGGAGCGCATGTCCTACAGCGACTACCTGCACCTGGAGAAAGTGCTGGAGGCCCAGACGCCGCTGTCATCGGCGCATGACGAGATGCTGTTCATCATCCAGCATCAGACCTCCGAGCTCTGGATGAAGCTTGCTCTGCACGAGATTGGCGCCGCGATCCGTTCCATCCGCGCCGACCGGCTCGAGCCGAGCTTCAAGATGCTGTCGCGCGTTGCGCGCATCTTCGAGCAGCTGAACAATGCCTGGGACGTGCTGCGGACGATGACGCCCAGCGAATACACCGAGTTCCGCGACGCGCTCGGCCAGTCCTCGGGTTTCCAGTCCTGGCAGTATCGCGCCATCGAGTTCATGGCCGGCAACCGAAACCTGGCAATGCTCGGGCCGCACAAGCATCGGCCCGACCTGAGCGGGAAGCTGGAAGCGATCCTGGCCGAGCCGTCGCTCTATGACGAGGCACTGCTGCTTTTGGCGCGCAACGGATTCGACATCGGTGCCGATGCCAGGCGCACGGACTGGCGTGAGACGCGAACCGAGAATGAAGAGGTGCTGGTCGCCTGGCAGACCATCTACCGCGATCCGCAGCGCTACTGGATGTTCTACGAACTGGCCGAGAAGCTGGTCGACTTCGAGGACTACTTCCGCCGCTGGCGCTTCAACCACGTCACCACGGTGGAGCGCATCATCGGCCTGAAACGCGGCACCGGCGGCACGTCGGGTGCTTCGTATCTGAAGAAAATGCTCGAGGTCGTGCTGTTCCCGGAGCTGTGGACGGTCCGCACCCGGCTCTGACGTCGAAATGAAAACAGGCACACCGAGGGGACGCGCTGTGGCGGAAAACCCTTCGCGAACAACCGGGGACTGACCGACCATGAGTGGAATTCCTGATCTCGCCGCAGTCGAAGCGATGGATGCCACGGATCCGCTGCGGGCCATGCGCGACCGTTTCATTCTGCCGGAGGGGATGATCTATCTCGACGGCAATTCACTGGGGGCAGCGTCTCATGCCGTTTTCAGCGAGCTGCAGCAGGCGGCGACCCAAGAATGGGCCCAGGATCTCATCCGAGCTTGGAACACGGCCGGATGGTTCGAGATGCCAATCGAACTCGGCGACCAGCTCGGACGCCTGATAGGAGCCGCGGCCGGCCAGACCGTTGTCTGCGACACGACATCGACCAACATCTACAAGGTGCTGCACGCGGCGATGGAGATGCGGCCCGGCCGGTCGGCCATCGTCGCCGAAGGTGACAGTTTTCCCACCGACCTGTACATCGCCGAAGGCGTGGCCTCGACCCGGGATGGCGTCCTGCTGCGCCTCGCGGGTGTCGACGCGCCGACCATCGAAGAGCTGATCGACGAAAACGTCGCGGTGGTGCTGGTCAATCACGTCAATTACAAATCGGGTGAACTGCGCGACATGGCGGCGCTGACGCGCAAAGCTCATGCGGCCGGAGCGCTGATCGTCTGGGATCTTTGCCACACCGCCGGCGCCCTGCCCGTCGAGCTCGATCACGCAAATGCCGATTTCGCCATCGGCTGCACCTACAAGTACCTCAACGGCGGTCCGGGCGCACCGGCCTTCATCTATGCCGCGCAGCGCCACCACGGCGATATCAGCCAGCCGCTCAGCGGCTGGTGGGGCCATGCGCGGCCCTTTGCCTTCGAACGGGGTTATGTTGCCGGCACCGGCATCCGCCGCTTTTTGTGCGGCACTCAGCCGATCCTGTCGATGCGGGCGCTCAAAGGCGCGCTTGCCATCTGGAATGACGTCGACATGGCGGCATTGCGAAAGAAGAGTGTCGCGTTGACAGAACTGTTCATCCAGCTCGTCGAAGCCAGGTGCGGCGCCTACGGTCTCACGCTGGAGACCACCCGCGACGCGACCAGGCGCGGCAGCCAGGTGTCGTTCCTTCACGATCACGGCTATCAAATCATGCGGGCGCTGATCGAGCGCGGCGTCATCGGTGATTTTCGTGCGCCATCGACCATCCGTTTCGGCTTCACGCCGCTCTATGTCGGCTACAAGGATGTGTGGCTGGCGGTTGAGGTGCTGGAGGGTATTCTGCGCACGGGCGCATGGAAGGACCGCCGTTTCGCGGTCAAGGAAGCCGTTACCTGACGCAACGATCCCCGCGATCCACCGCCGCCGCCCTCACTGCCTGGCAGATGACGGAGGGCTGAATTTCCAGCCACAAATGCCAACAGACGTTGGCGTTTTGGCTCCGTTTCGTTCACGGCAAACGAACGTCCCGAAGATTGATATCGTCCTTTGTGGAGGTCGATAGACTGATAATGCCAAGCCTTGGGTCGAGGATGAGCCACAGGTCATTAACCATAATAATTTCAATGGGAACAGGCGCATCGCCGTGCCTAGCGCCTGTTGATCGCGACCCGCTGGCAAGCGCCAAATAATTTCAGCAGCCTTAACAAATTCATTAAACTTTAAACGGTTGCAGAACACAACTGGAACAGATAGGGTTTGTTCTGGGTTTGTTTTTCGATTCTGGTTTCAGGTAACCTGGGGGCCGCCATGCTGACGCGCAAGCAACATGAACTGCTGATGTTCATCCATGAACGCCTGAAGGAGAGCGGCATTCCGCCATCCTTCGACGAGATGAAGGAGGCGCTTGACCTTGCCTCCAAATCCGGGATTCATCGGCTGATCACCGCACTTGAGGAGCGCGGCTTTATTCGCCGGTTGCCCAACCGGGCACGCGCGCTGGAAGTGCTGCGATTGCCGGACTCGATCGCGCCCGGTCTCAACGCGGCAAAGAAGTTTTCGCCAAGCGTCATCCAGGGCAGTCTCGGTCAGGGTGGCGCCCTTGGCCGGCAGATCAAGCCGGCGCCTTCGCGGATGCCCTCGCCCGGCAATGATGACGATGCGGTCTCCGCCGTGTCGATCCCGGTCATGGGCCGTATCGCCGCCGGTGTGCCGATCGATGCCATCCAGCATCAGACGCATTCGATCTCGGTGCCGCCGGACATGATCATGGGCGGCGCCCACTATGCGCTGGAGGTCAAGGGAGACTCGATGATCGAGGCCGGTATCTTCGACGGCGACACCGTCATCATCCGCAATGCCGACACGGCGAGCCCCGGCGAGATCATCGTGGCGCTGGTCGATGAAGAGGAAGCGACGCTGAAGCGGTTCCGCCGCAAGGGCGCTTCGATTGCTCTCGAAGCCGCCAATCCGGCCTATGAAACCCGTATTTTCGGCCCGGACAGGGTCAAGGTGCAAGGCAAGCTCGTCGGCCTGATCCGCCGCTACTGAGGCGGCTGTGGGTTGGCCGCTGGCTTCTCCGGTTTCTTGAAGGGTGCCAGCCCCCTTGCCTCACGAGAGTATTTGCGTTGCGTGTGCCAGGGCCGATATGGGCTGTCCACCGCGAAGCTGATCGTCGCCGGCGTGGTCGCCGATTGGCGATCGAAGAAGACCGCGGCACTGCCTTTGCGAGCCAGTTGCCGCTTGGTGATGACGAGAACCAGCGGATTGTGACAGGCGTCATACGCGGTGGCGTCATTGATGACGATCAGCTCGGCGAAGCCGCAGGCTTTCCAGGCGTCCTTGCGGTCCTCGACATAGGCAATGATCGCACCGGACATGTGCCTGGCCACGCAAACGCCTGAGGAGCAATAGAACGGCGATCCCAGCGGCAGATCAACGGCATCCGCGACATCGAATTGCCCATCGCTGTTGTCGAACACCTCTGGCACGACGATGGTTTCTGATGTCAGGGCGCGTTTCCAGTTGTCGACGGTGTATTCGTTCGGCCGTTCCCGGCTGACGGCAAGCTCGCCGCCACCGATCGGCAACGCCACCAGCCGGGCGTCTTCCGAGATTAGCACATCCGGCGTGCGCGTATCCGAGACGGTCAGCAAGCCTGCCAGCGCGAATGGCAGAGCAGCGAGCCGCAGCCAAGTTGTCGCCATTGTCGCGATGACCAGGGCAATTGCCACCAACAGGACCGACTGCTGCGAAATCAGCCCGACCCCATCGACAGGCGAACGCTCGGAGATCCAGCCTGATATGGCGATCATCATCGTCAGGCCCTTACCCATCAGGTAGAGAGCCGGCCAATCCAATCCGAAAGGCATCAACAGCGCGCTGGCGACGGCCAGGAACATGACGACGGTGACGATCGGCATTACCGCGAGATTGGCAAACAGGCTGAGCGGCGAGACACGCTGAAAATGCCAGATGGCAAACAGCGTCGTCGCGCTTCCCGCGATGATCGAGGTCATGGCAAGGCCGGTTGCCGCCAGCAGGAATTTTCGCGTCAGGAAACCGGGCACGGATCGCTTTGGCGGCGGCGGTCTTGCTTTTCCCGCGCGGTGATCCGCCCAGCCGGCATAGGCGCCGACCAGAGCCGCGGTCGCGGCGAACGACATCTGAAAACTCGGGCCGACCACCTCATGCGGCGACACCACGATGACGGCGATCGCCGAGATCGCCAGATTGCGCATGGTGAGTGCTGCTCGATCGAACAGCACGGCAATCAGCATCACCGCCAGCATGATGAAGCTGCGCTCGGCGGCAACGACGACTCCCGAGATGATGAGATAGGCCGCGATCGAGAACAGTGCGGCGGCGGCGGCATACTTCTTGACCGGGCGACGCGCGGAAAAGTCGGGAAACAAGGCGAAGGCGCCGCGCAGCAAACCCATGATGGTGCCTGCGACCAGAGCCATGTGCAGTCCCGAAATGGAGATGATGTGGTAGATGCCGGTACGTCGCATCGCCTCATTGATGTCATCGGGAATGCCGGCGCGCACGCCGACGATCAGCGCCGCGGCGATCTCGCCTTCGGCGCCGCCGACGCTCGCCCTGATATGGTCGGCGATGCCTTCACGGGCATTTTCCACGCTAGAGGAAATTCGGGCCGGCAGCGGCATGTCGCCGTCATCGTTGACGACAAGCTTTGGATTGCCGAGAAAGAACCCGCTGCCACCGATGCCGGCAAAGTAGCTGTCGAAGGAGAAGTCATAGCTGTCCGGCCGCACCGGCCCGGTCGGCGGCAAGAGCTTGGCATATCCGGTGATGAGGGAGCCGGCGGTCACGTCAGCCGGGATCTTGCGTGCCGAAAGCCGCACCCGTTCCGGCGCATAGCGCAGTTTCGGTCTTGCGGTCGATGTCACGTCGATGGTCAGCCGGATACGGCCGGTTTCCATCCGGTCGAGCGAGACGACGCGGCCGGTGACTTGCGTCGAAATTTCCGAGCCCAACATTTGTGTGCCCGCACGCCACGTCTCGACCTTGGCAGCAAGCAGTCCTAGGGCGCACAAAAGTGCCGCCATGAAACACAGATGGGTCTTTGGCCATGAGCGCGAGACCAGCGCACAGATCCCCGTCAGAATGACAACCGCGACAGGTCTCGCAAAGTCGGGTTCAGCCGTCAGCGAAAAATAGCCGATCGCTCCGATCGCCAGGCAGACCGGCACCAGCAGGAAGGCCACGCCCCGGTCGAGTTCCAGGCTCGCCGCCGTGTTCACGCTGTGGCGCAGGCGAGGCAGTGATGTCAGGCTGATTTGCCGGCGCACGCGAACGATCCTGCCGGTTTCGGCAACAGGAACAGAGGCGGCGACATCCGCTTGTAACGGCGCTTGGCCGGGATCCGGCAGGAGGGGCGACGGCAATGGCAGAGGCGCAAAGAGGGACCGTTCGCTGACGCCGATGGCAGCGTCCTCGCCCTGATCCGAGCCCCAGCCTCGTCCAGCCATCGGGTCTGCCCCTTGCGCCCTCGACACCCTATGCTACATGAACGCCGGGCGCGCGAAAGTCCGCGCAACCGCACCCGCTTCAGATGGTTTCCGAGAGTTCCATGTCCGACAAGGTCGTCACCCGTTTTGCCCCCTCGCCCACCGGCTATCTGCACATAGGCGGCGCGCGCACGGCGCTGTTCAACTGGCTGTATGCAAAGCACACTGGCGGCACGATGCTGCTGCGCATCGAAGACACCGACCGTGAACGCTCCAATGAAGCCGCGACGGCTGCCATCCTCGACGGGCTTTCCTGGCTTGGCCTGAGCTGGGACGGCGAGCCGGTGTCACAGTTCGAGCGTGCGCCGCGCCACCGCGAGGTGGCGGAGGAGCTCGTGCGCATGGGCATGGCCTATTATTGCTATGCCACGCCAGCCGAACTGGAGGCCATGCGCGAGGCTGCCAGAGCCAAGGGGCTGCCGCCCCGCTATGACGGCCGCTGGCGCGACCGCGACCCCTCTGAGGCGCCCGCAGGCGTCAAGGGCGCCATCCGCATCAAGGCGCCGACCGAAGGCGAGACCATCGTCCATGACCGTGTCCAGGGCGAGGTGCGCTTTCCCAACAAGGATCTCGATGACTTCATCATCCTGCGTTCTGACGGCAATCCCACTTACATGCATGCCGTCGTCGTCGATGATCATGATATGGGCGTCACCCATATCATTCGCGGCGACGATCATCTGACCAATGCCGCTCGCCAGACCGTGATCTACAACGCCATGGGCTGGGACGTGCCGTCCATGTCGCATATCCCCCTGATCCACGGCGCCGATGGCGCCAAGCTGTCGAAGCGGCACGGCGCGCTTGGCGTCGAGGCCTATCGCGCCATGGGCTACCTGCCGGAGGCGCTGCTCAACTACCTGGCGCGCCTTGGCTGGAGCCATGGCGACGACGAGATCATGTCGATCAAGGATATGATCTCGTGGTTCGACATCGGCGATGTCAACAAGGGCGCGGCGCGCTTCGACTTCGCCAAGCTGGAGGCGATCAACGGCGCGCATATGCGCCGCATGAGCGATGCCGAACTGTTCGACATCTTCATCGCCACCCTGCCCTATCTCGAAGGTGGCCCGGCGATCGCCGCGCGCCTGAACGACAGCACCAAGGCGCAGTTGCTGGCAGCGCTTCCGGGCCTGAAGGAGCGCGCCAAGACACTGGTCGAGCTCGTCGATGGCGCGGCCTTCCTGTTCGCCACGCGCCCCCTGCCGATCGACGACAAGGCGGCCCTTCTGCTTACCGACGATGCCCGCAAGATCCTGCGCAGTGCTCACGAAGCTTTGAACGGGCTTGCGGGTGACTGGACAGCCGCCTCGGCGGAGGCGGCGATCCGCGAGGTGGCAGCGGCCGGCAGTCACAAGCTCGGCGCGGTGGCCCAGCCTTTGCGCGCTGCGTTGACCGGCAAAAGCACCTCGCCGGGCGTGTTCGATGTGCTCGCCGTGCTCGGCCGCGAGGAAAGCCTGGCGCGCATCTCAGATCAAATCGATTAGGAGCAAACTGGCCCAAGAAGATTGGCATTGAAAGGCGGGTTTCGCAGTGCAACATTAGGCCTTGGCCCAATCTGGCACGCACCTCCTGAGATGCGGTGGCGAATACGCGCATTGCGGTGATTTTCGACGTGTCGCTCTGCAGAATTTTGCCTTTGCCGGCATGAGGAAACAAGAAGGAGTTTGCAATGACCGAAGCTGCGAAAAAAATGGATTTGGGCGGCAAGACCCAGGAGGCCACGGCAACGCTTGCATTCGCCGGCAAGACCCATGAATTCAAGGTGCGAAGTGGTTCGGTCGGGCCTGATGTCATCGATATCGCCTCGCTCTACTCAACCACCGGCGCCTTCACTTACGATCCCGGCTTCACCTCGACGGCAAGCTGCGAGTCCGAAATCACCTTCATCGACGGCGACGCCGGCATCCTCCTGCACCGCGGCTATCCGATCGACCAGTTGGCCGAACATGGCGATTTCCTCGAGGTCTGCTATCTCCTGCTCTACGGTGAATTGCCGACCAAGGCGCAGAAGGACGACTTCGACTATCGCGTGACGCGCCACACCATGGTGCATGAGCAGATGTCGCGCTTTTTCACCGGCTTCCGCCGCGACGCGCATCCGATGGCGGTGATGTGCGGCGTGGTCGGCGCGCTGTCGGCCTTCTACCACGACTCCACCGACATCTCCGACCCCTACCAGCGCATGGTTGCCTCCATGCGGCTGATCGCCAAGATGCCGACGATCGCGGCGATGGCCTACAAATACCACATCGGCCAGCCGTTCATTTACCCGAAGAACGAGCTCAACTTCGCCGCCAACTTCCTGCACATGTGCTTTGCCGTGCCGTGCGAGGAATACAAGATCAACCCGGTGCTGGCGCGCGCCATGGAGCGCATCTTCATTTTGCACGCCGACCACGAGCAGAACGCCTCGACCTCGACCGTTCGTCTCGCCGGCTCGTCGGGCGCCAACCCGTTTGCGTGCATCGCCGCCGGTATAGCCTGCCTGTGGGGACCGGCGCATGGCGGCGCCAATGAAGCGGCGCTCAACATGCTTGGCGAGATCGGCCATGTCGATCATATCCCCGAATTCATCGCCCGCGCCAAGGACAAGGACGACCCGTTCCGCTTGATGGGCTTTGGCCACCGCGTCTACAAGAACTACGATCCGCGCGCCAAGATCATGCAGAAGACGGCACATGAGGTTCTGGGCGAGCTCGGCATCAAGGACGATCCGCTGCTCGACATCGCCATGGAGCTGGAAAAGATCGCGCTGACCGATTCCTATTTCATCGAGAAGAAGCTCTACCCGAATGTCGACTTCTATTCCGGCATCACGCTGAAGGCGCTGGGCTTTCCCACCACCATGTTCACCGTGCTGTTCGCGGTCGCCCGCACCGTCGGCTGGATCGCCCAGTGGAAAGAGATGATCGAGGATCCGCGCCAGAAGATCGGCCGCCCGCGTCAGCTCTATACCGGCGCACCCGAGCGTGACTACGTGCCGATCGCCAAGCGGTGAATTGGGAGTAGGGATTGGGGATTGGGCAGTAGGCAGTAGGCAGTAGGCAGTAGGCACGGTCAACTTCCCTACTCCCTACTGACTATTCCCTCTCTTGATATACCGCATCACCACCTGCGCGGCGATCTCGCCGGACGGTCTATCCGTCGCCATGCGCCGCGTGATCTCTGCAAATCCATTCTTCTGCCAGGCGCGCATGCCGCTGTCGGCGAACAGGGCTTCCAATTGCCGGGCCAGATTGTTCGGCTTGATGTAGCCGTCGTAGAATTCCGGAATAAGCGCTCGATCCGATATCAGATTGGGCAGCAGCGCCGACCAGACGGAAACGAGGTACGGCGCCAAGACGCGCGCGACCGGGTCGAGCCTGTAGCAGGAAATCATCGGCACGCCGGCCAGCGCCAGTTCCAGCGATACCGTCCCGGACGCGATCAGCGCCGCATCGGCTTTGCCGAAAGCCTGCCATTTGCGTTGGGGATCGACGATGATCTCAGGCTTTTCATCCCAGCGGTTGACGGAGGATTTGACGAGGTCGGCGACATGCGGAACGGTCGGCAGCAGCAGCCGTAGGCGGTGGCCACGCGCACGCAGAATCGACACCGTCTCGCCGAACGGGTCGAGCAGCCGCCGTACCTCGCCACGCCGCGAACCGGGCAGGACGAGCAGGGTCTTGACGCGATCAGGAGAAAGGTCGCGCGGCAGCTCCTGCGCCTTGGCTGCGGCCAGCAAGCCCGCATCGTGGGTCAGGCGATGCCCGACATAAGTGCCCGGTGGCCCGCCGAGCCGATCGAGCTCCTTGACCTCGAAAGGCAGGATGCAGAGGATGTGGTCGACATAGGGCTTCATCGCCACCGCCCTGCCCGGCCGCCACGCCCATACGCTCGGGCAGACATAGTGGATGATCGGAATCGACGGGTTGGCCGCACGCACCTTTTTGGCGACGCGCAACGAAAAGTCCGGACTGTCGATGGTGACAAGGCAGTCCGGCTTTTCGTCGGCAACGGTCTTGGCCAGTTGGCTGATCCGCCGTATCAGGCGCGGCAGGTCGCGCAGGACGGCACTGAACCCCATGAGGGCGATCTCACCGGCATCGAATGGCGAGACCAGTCCCAGCGCCTGCAAATGACGGCCGCCGAGGCCGACGAGTTGCACCTCGCGCCCGGCCGCCTGCCTGAGCGAGCGTACTATGTCGGCGCCGAGCAGGTCGCCGGACTCCTCTCCGGCAACGATCGCGATCTTCAATACCCTGTCAGCCATTACGCGGCTCCGTGGCGACAGGCAGGCCAAGGACGAACAGGCCGAGTGCATTGGCGCGTGCGATGGTTTCAGGACCTTCGAGGATCAGCGAGCGTCCCGCCTCGACGGCAATGCCGGCGAGCCCGGCCGCGTGCGCTGCCTCGACCGTCTGCGGACCGATGGATGGAAGATCGGCGCGCAGTTCCTGACCAGGCTTGGCGCACTTGACGAGGACGCCGCGGGTCTTGCCCGCAATACGGCCGTGGCCGCGCAGCAGCTTCGCACGATCAAGCAGGCCGGCTGTTCCTTCGATGCCTTCCAGCGCGATTGCCCGGCCGCCAACGGCGATCGCCGCCTGGCCGACATCCAGCGCCCCGATGGCCTTTGCTGCCGCAAGGCCCGCCTCAATATCGCGCCAGTCCAATTTTCGCGGTTCGGTCTTGGTCAGCACGCCTTCGGCGGCGACAAGATTCGGCACTACTTCGTGGGCGCCAACGACCTTTATTCCACGCGCTTCGAGGCCCCGTGCCAAGATCTTTAGAAGACCATCATCGCCACGCGCGAGCGCCATGACGACCAAAGGAATCACCGCGAGCAGGCTGAGACTGGGGCGCAGCGCAAGCAATCGCGGCCGGCGCTTGATCTCGCCTGCAAGCACCAGATGGGTGATCCGGTGCCGCCGCAGCAATGGGACGAGCGAGCCTATACCTTCCAGAGCGAGGTTTTCGTGATCGTATCGGGAGAGTTCCGCGATGCGGTCGACTTCGCCTTCCATCAGGATGACGAAGGGCGGATAACCTTGTTCAGCCGAACCGGCCGCGACTTCGACCGGCAGACTGCCGCCGCCGGCAATGATGCCGACCCTGGAGCCCGGCGGAAGATCAAGACGCGCTGCCGCTGTCTCAGTCTTCGTCATCGACATCGTCGCCATCGCCGCCCTTGAGCGACGGCACAGCATAGTGCCGCTTGCCGCGACTGGTGATGAAATCGATGATCTTCATGGCGGTCGGCGACGACGCGAACTCCGCCTTGGCGAATTCGATGTTCTCGCCAACGGTGCGGGAACGATCGAAGATCATCCTGTAAGCCTTGCGCAGCACAAGGATTTCGGACCTCGGCAGACCGGAACGCTTGAGGCCGATGATGTTGAGACCGCGCAGGCTGGCGCGGTTGCCGACCGCGATGGCAAAGGGAATGACATCGCCGACGATCGCCGAGCAGCCGCCCAGAAAGGCGTTGTCGCCGATGCGAACAAACTGATGCACAGCGGTCAGGCCGCCGATATAGACATTGTTGCCGACCTCGCAGTGGCCGCCCAGCGTTGCGCCATTGGCGAACGTCGCATTGTTGCCGACGACGCAATCATGGGCGATATGTGCGTAGGCAAGGAAATTGCCATTGTCGCCGACCGTGGTCTCGCCGCGGCTGGAATCGGTGCCGAGATGCATGGTCACACCTTCGCGGATCGTGCAGTTCTTGCCGATGACCAGGGTGGTGCGGCCGCCCTTGTGCTTGGTGTTTTGCGGCGGTGCGCCCAATGTCGCCATCGGATAGACCTTGGTCGAGGCGCCGATCGACGTCGCGCCCATCACCGAGACATGACTGACCAGTTCGACGTCGTCGCCGATCACCACATCGGCACCGACATGGCAGAACGGTCCGATGCGCACACCTTGGCCGATTTGAGCGCCTTCCTCCACAACGGAGGAAGCATGGATGGATGTTTTGATTTTCATAAGCACTCGATCGTCAGTCGCTGGTGACCATCATGGCTGAAATCTCGGCCTCGGCCGCCTTGGCGCCGTCGACCATAGCTTCACAAGCGAATTTGAGCAGATTGCCGCGTTTCTTGATTTTCTTGACATAGATCTTCAACTGGTCGCCGGGAACGACCGGTTTGCGGAATTTGGCGTTGTCGATGGTCAGGAAATAGACCAGCGACGGCTTTTCGGTGCCCAGGCTGCGGATACAGATGGCGCCGGCCGTCTGCGCCATCGCCTCAACGATGAGCACACCCGGCATGACCGGCTGCTCAGGGAAATGGCCCTGAAAATGCGGCTCGTTTATGGTCACGTTCTTGATGCCGATGGCGGATTCGTCGCCATCGATGTCGACGATACGATCGATCATCAGGAACGGATAGCGGTGCGGCAGGAGCTTCATCAGCCCCATGATGTCGACCGCTTCCAGCGTCGTCGACGCGATCATGTCAGCCATTGCCTCCCTCGCCCTGTTTGCGGGTCCTGGCGAGCTTGCGCAGCATGGCTATCTCCCGCATGGCTTCCGCCATCGGCTGTGCCGGATAGCCGCCCCAGATCTCGCCTGCAGGGACATTGCTCATAAATCCACTTCTGGCGGCAAGCTTGGCCCCTGTCCCTATGGTCAGGTGATCCGCAAGCCCGACGCCGCCGCCCATGGTGACATTGTCACCCACGACCACAGAACCCGAAATACCCGAAAGCCCGGCTATTATGCAATTGCGGCCGATGCGGACGTTATGGGCGATCTGCACGAGATTGTCGATCTTGGTGCCCTGGCCGATGACCGTATCGGACATGGCGCCGCGATCGACGGTGGTGTTGGAGCCGATCTCGACGTCATCCTGGATAACGACACGGCCGATCTGCGGCACGCGCTCGGGACCCTTGGCCCCGCCAACGAACCCAAAACCATCCTGGCCTATCCTGGCGCCGCCATGAATGATGACGCGATTGCCGATCAAGGCATACTGGATGCTAGCGCCTGGACCGACATAGCCGTCGCGGCCGATCTGGCAAGATGATCCGATGACCGCATTTGGGGCGATGACGGTACCGCTGCCGATCGAAGCACCTGGCCCGATGACCGCGCCGGCTTCGATGACGGCACCGGCTTCGACATGCGCGGTCGCATCGACATGAGCGTGCGGCGAGACGCCGGTTTCACTGGTCATCGGCCCTGGTGTCGCCGCCCTCGGAAACAGCAGACGCCCGACAAACGCGAAGGCCTGTTGCGGACGCGGATGAACCAGAACGGCAACGCCGGCCGGCGCCTTGCCGGCAAATTCCGCCGGGCACAGGACCGCGGCTGCCCGCAGCGACGGCATCAGCGCGGAATTGCGCTTGCCGTCGACAAAGACGAGCGCATTCTCGCCGCCCTCGCTGGCTGGCGCGAGTGCTTCGATCGAAATATCTGAGTGGCCGGAATCGACGAGCACCGAGCCGGTCAGATTCGCGACTTCGCCCGCCGTATACCGGCGTGATGGCGCGAAGAACACCGGATCGGTCATTCCAGAAGCTATATCCACCTAGGTCGGAACATTTCTCCCGGACCCTGAAGACCCGGGAGCATCGTTGGCCGCCGATCAGAAGCGGGTCGATATGCCGAAGTTGAATTCCTGCACGTCGTCGCGCGCTTCCTTCTTGACCGGGATCGCATAGTCGATACGGATCGGACCGAACGGCGACGCCCACATCAGGCCGAGGCCGACCGAGGCACGCAACTTCATGCCGACCGAGTCCTGGGTGACGCCAGCGGTGTCGACCTTGCTTCCATAGAGCGTTGCCGCATCCGCGAAGACAGCGCCACGCAAGCCGAAGCTTTCCGGTACGACCGGCAACGGAAACTGAGCTTCTGCGGACGCATTGAAATAGGTCGTGCCGCCGAGATGGTCGCCCGTAGCAATATCGACAGGACCGATGCCGCCATAGGCAAAGCCACGGATCATGCGATCGGTGCTCTGGAATTGATCGAAGATCCGCAGACCATCGCTGCCGTATCCTTCAACATGGCCAGCGCCACCTGAAATGAGCCCGACTAGGTCGTACTGCTCCGACAACGTCTGGTAGATGCTGCCGCGCCCCGTGACCTTCACGAACTTGGCATCACCGCCGAGGCCTGCGACTTCTACCGTCGTGGTGGCGTAGATACCCTCGTGCGGGCTCTTCATATCGTCGATGGTGTTGTAGACCAGCCCGAGGCTGACCGACGACTTGATCCAAGGGCTTTGTTCGATGCCATCCAGGATAGCCGTGGAAACGTCACACTTCGCCGGATCGTAAACGCCGCCGGTCACGCAATCGTCTTCCAGCTTATACTTTTCTTGCGAGATGTTGTACGCCAACTGGGTCGAGATGCTGTCGGTGATCGGCAGACCGAAGCGCACCGTCGCGCCCACAGTGTCGCTTTCGTAGTTGTCGTATTCCCTGGTCTGCTTGAAGATGTCGAAACCGGCAGCGATGCGCCGTCCGAGGAAATAAGGCTCGGTGAAGGACAGGCTGTAGTCGCGTGAATTCTTGCCGCCGCCCGCCGACAGCTTGATGAACTGGCCACGACCGAGGAAGTTGCGCTCGGTCACCGAGCCTTCGACCGACGGACCGGCCGTGTCGCCACCGGTCGAATAACCAGCGCCTACCGAGAACTCGCCGGTCGATTTCTCGACCACATCGACCACCAGAACGACCTGGTCAGGCTGCGAGCCCGGCACGGTCGAGATGTCGACTTTCTCAAAGTAATTCAAGTTTTCCAAACGCTTCTTCGCGCGCTGGATGAGCACCTGGTTGAAGGCATCGCCTTCGCTGACGTCGAACTCACGGCGAATGACATAGTCACGCGTGCGATCGTTGCCGCGGATCTCGATGCGTTCGATATAGGCCTTGGTGCCCTGGTCGATCGTATAGACAACCGAAATGGTGTGGTTCTCGAAATTGCGGTCGCCGCGCGGCGTGACCTGCGCGAAGGCATAGCCGGAACCGGCCACCTTCTCGGTCAGCGCGATGATGGAATCCTCTACGTTCTTGGCGTTGTAGACGTCACCCTTGTGGGTCTCGATCACCGATTCCAGCGACTTGCCGTCGACTTCAGGGATCGAGCTCTCGACGCTGACGTCACCGAACGTGTAGCGGTCGCCTTCCTGGACGGTGATGGTGACCGTGTACTTGTTCGTCGCACTGTCGAGTTCACCGACAGCGGACACGACCTGGAAGTCGGCATACCCATGATTGTAGTAAAAGCGACGCAGCAGCTCCTGGTCGGCGCGCAGCTTGTCGTCGTCATAGACGTCGTCGCGCAGGATGAAGGAAACCCAGGACGAACGCTTGGTGTTGATGATATCCGACAGGCGGCGGCTGGAATAGGCGCTATTGCCGACGAAATTGATCGCCGCGATCTGCGTGCGATCGCCTTCAGCGATGTTGAAGACAACATTTACGCGATTGTCGCCAAGCTGCATGACCTGCGTGGTCACGGTCACATCGTCGCGACCAATGCGCCTGTATGCAGCCTTGACCGATTCCACGTCGGCATCGAGCGTCGCCTGCGAGAACGTTCCGCGCGGCTTCAGCTGCACGGCCGCCGCAAGCGCATTGTCCTTGAGCTTCTTGTTGTTCTGGAACAGCACCTGGTTGACAACCTGGTACTCGGCAACCTTGACCACCAGCGTCGAGCCGACCTGGTTGATCTGCACGTCCGAAAACAGGCCTGTGCCGAAGAGCGCCTTGACCGCACCGTCGATATCGGAACTGGAGAAAGCCTTGCCCGGCTTGATGGTGATGTAATTGCGGATGGTCTCAGCGTCGATACGCTGATTGCCGCTCACTTCGACTCTGCTGACGACAGCGGCTTCAGCCGCCGATGTGGCAACGAACTGCACTGCGAGCGCGCCTGGCACGACCATGGCCGCGGACAGGGTCACCGCGGACGCGGCGCTTAGAAACTTGGATGCTGCCTTCATCGGGCTTAATAACCTTTTCTCGTAGTCCCCACGGCGAGAAAACCGGACGTGCGGTAATTTCCCCTACCGTATTAACCGGATTTTCCCTACACGCAAGGCTTCTGGTTAATTTGTATTTACTTAACCCTGCGGCGTGGCTTTCGCGTCACTCATATCCCCTTGCATGGTAAACGGCGTCTCAACATCGTCCATGCAGAAGCCAAATTTCTTCATGATTTCAGCACCCAAACAGATCGTTCCAAAAAACGAACCCCATGAAGCACAGCACCAGAAGCAACCCGGCCCGATAGGCCATTTCCATCATCCGTTCCGACACCGGACGGCGAATGACAGCCTCCACCCCGTAGAACAAGAGGTGACCGCCGTCGAGGGGGGGAATCGGCAAAAGGTTCAGAATTCCGATGCCAACGGATAGCAGTGCAACCAGCTGCACGAGCCATTCGAATCCCAGTTTCGCAGCCCTGCCCGCCATGTCGGCTATCTTCACCGGACCGCCCAGCTGACATTTGTCTTCGCGCCCGACAACAAAGCGCTGCAGGAACTGGCCGGTGCGCTGGATGACGTGACCGGTTTCCTCGACCGCCGCCGCGACCGCTCCGACCGGCGTGTAGGTGATGAGCCTCGGCTGGCCGAGTTCCTTGTTATTGACGACACCGATCACGGCGACCTTGACCTTGTTGCCGAGCGCGTCTTCCTGTTCCATCAGCCGCGGCGCCGCGGTCACAGTGACCTCCTGGCCGTCGCGCAGCATGACGAAGGTGATTGCGTCGTCGGCACGGCCCGAGACCAGGCGTTGAACGTCGCCAAAGGTTTCGACCTTGTTGCCGTCGACGCTGACGAATCGGTCGCCGGGAAGAATGCCGGCCTTCGCCGCCGGGCTGTCGGCGGTCACCTCGGCCACCATGGGCTCGGCGACATAGCGGCCATAGGCGGTGAACAGCACGGAAAAGACGACGATCGTCAGCAGGAAATTGAACAACGGTCCGGCCACCACCGTTGCCGCGCGCTTCCAGATCGGCTGCGTGTGGAAGGCGACCTTGCGCTCTTCCTCGGTCAGCGTTTCAATTTCTTCCGACGTGGGCTGGCTCGATGTGGCGTTCATGTCGCCGACGAATTTGACATAGCCGCCAAGCGGTATCGCACACAGTTTCCAGCGCGTGCCGTGGCTGTCGTTGAAGCCGAAAAGTTCCGGGCCGAAGCCGATCGAGAAGGCCCTGACACCGATGCCGCACCAGCGCCCGACAAGGTAATGGCCCATTTCATGGACGAACACGACCACTGTCAGCACGAAGAGGAATGGCACCAGCGTGCCCAGGACAAAGCCTTCTGTGCTGAAAAGCGCGTGAAGAATCTCGTTCAAGACAAACCCTCAAATTCTTCCACGGCGCAGACTGCGCCGTGACTGTGACACCAATCCGGGCGAATCCAAGGCGCACCGCGCATAGGACCCTGAAATGACATCGCTCAAACGGGAAACAGACCCTGCGCCGGATGATCGGCGTTCGCCGAAATCCAGCCGATGACGTATAGGGCGAATGCCGCTGCGACAAGCCCGTCGACACGATCCATGACGCCGCCATGGCCCGGGATGAGCGCCCCCGAATCCTTGCGGCCATGGCGGCGCTTGATCCAGGATTCGAACAGGTCGCCTGCCTGCGAGACAATCGACAGCACGAGCGCGACCAAGCCGAGCAATACCAGATTGCCGACACCGGCAGCTGCGGCGAGGACCAGCCCGGCGACGACGCCGCCGACAGCGCCGCCGAGTGCGCCGCTGCGCGTCTTGCCGGGCGAGATCGCCGGCGCCAGTTTCGGCCCCCCAACGGCGCGCCCCACGAAATAGGCAAGGATATCGGTGGCCCAGACGACCGCGAACAGGAACAGGATGGCAATGAGGCCTGAACGATCGCCATCCCGCAGCAAGGCGAGCGACAGGCCTGAAACCGCGGCATAGGCAAGGCCGCTCGCATCCCATTGTCCGGTCTTGCGAACCGAGGCGGCTATCGCCGTTGCGGCAACAATGGCCGCCACAAGCGGTAGCAGCCAGGAGGAGGCCAGGCCGCCAATCAAGGCGCCAATGAAGACAACCAGCAGTGCTTCCGGCAGGAAACCCAGACCCGTTGCCCCGGTTGGCCGCGACATGCGGGTCCATTCATAGAAGATCGCCGCTACGATCACGGCACACAGCAGCCGGAACGGCAAACCGCCGATCCAGGTCAAGCCGAGAGTGATGATGGCGAGCACGATCGCCGAAACGATACGGAGTTGAAGATTGCTCATCCCGCGGCCGGTCGCGAAGCGACGTCCTGGCCTCCAAGTCCGCCGAAACGGCGTTCGCGGCCAGCAAACTCACGCAAAGCTTCCGCAAGGTGCTCGCGGCTGAAGTCGGGCCAATAGCAAGGCAGGAAGACGAGTTCGCTATAGGCGGCTTGCCACAGAAGGAAGTTTGACAACCGAAGCTCGCCGCTGGTGCGGATGACGAGTTCCGGGTCGGGAATGCCTTGCGTATCAAGCGCGCCGGCAAAACTTTCGGCTGATATCGCCTCGGCGTCGAGTTCGCCACGCGCCACGGCCGCCGCAAGCTTTTGTGCCGTGCGAACGATTTCGTCTCGTCCGCCATAGTTGAAGGCGATCACCAGCGTCAGCGATTCGTTTGCGGCCGTCAGCGTTTCGGCCTCATCGAGCAGTCCCCTGATATCAGACTGCAGCCCTGCCCGGTCGCCGATGATTCTAACCCGCACACCGCTCTGGTGCAGTTCAGCAAGGTCACGGCGGATGAACATTTTCAAGAGGCCCATCAGGTCGCTGACCTCGGACTTCGGCCGCGACCAATTCTCCGACGAGAAAGCATAGACGGTCAGGTAGGAAATGCCGAGCCCAGGTGCCGCGCGCACCGTCTTGCGCAGCGCCTCGACACCGGCACGGTGGCCCGCAAGACGGGGCATGCCGCGCGCCTTGGCCCAGCGTCCGTTTCCGTCCATGATGATCGCGACATGCGCGGGCGTTGCCATGTTCTTGCTTTCGGGTCAGCCGGCGGCCATGACCCTAAACCTGCATGATTTCAGCTTCCTTATCGGAAAGCAGGTGGTCGATGTTGCTGATCGTCTCGTCGGTAAGTTTCTGGACCTGGTCCGAGCGCTTGCGCTGATCGTCTTCGCTGATGTCGCCGTCCTTCTCCGCCTTCTTCAGGAAGTCCATGCCGTCGCGGCGCACATGGCGCGCGGCGACACGGGCGTTCTCGGCGTAGGTGTGCGAGATCTTGACCAGTTCCTTGCGGCGCTGTTCGTTAAGTTCGGGAAGTGGAATCCTGAGGTTGGTGCCGTCTACGATCGGGTTGAACCCCAAATTGGATTCGCGGATCGCGCGGTCGACCGCGCCAACCATCGACTTGTCCCATACCGATACCGAGATCATGCGCGGCTCCGGCACCGAGACGTTGGCGACCTGATTGATCGGCATGGTGGTGCCGTAGGCCTGCACCTGGATCGCATCGAGCAGATTGCTGGAGGCGCGACCGGTCCGCAGCGAGGCCAGATCATGCTTGAACGCGGCAATGGCCCCATCCATGCGCCGCTTGAGATCGTCGTACTCACCACTCATCTTTATCTCCTCGACCGTCTAATGCGGGCTCACTGCTTCGGGGCCGTCTTCGAATCGAACTTCCGAAAACCGGCTTCCCTTTTCGGGTCAGGCCGCCGATCAATCGTCCGCGACGACCGTGCAGCGGCCGCCGCCCCTCAGAATATCGCCGAAACCACCTTTTTCGTGGATCGAATAGACGATTATCGGAATGTTGTTTTCGCGCGCAAGTGCAATCGCAGCGGTATCCATGATGGAAAGGCCGCGATTTATGACTTCGCCATGGCTGATGCGCTCGAAACGCGTCGCATTCGGGTCCTTCTTCGGGTCCGCCGAGTAGACGCCGTCGACCTGAGTGCCCTTGAACAGCGCGTCGGCGCCGATTTCAGCGGCGCGAAGGGCTGCGGCCGAATCAGTGGTGAAGAATGGATTGCCGGTGCCGCCGGCAAAGATCACCACCTTGCCCTGGTTCATGTAGGCGGTCGCCTGGCGCTGCGAAAAGCTCTCGCAAAGTTCGGGCATGGCGATCGCCGAAAGCACCACGGCGTCGACGCCGATCTTGTTCAACGACGTGCGCAGCGCCAGCGAGTTGATCACCGTGGCAAGCATGCCCATGTGGTCGCCGGTGACACGGTCGCCGCCCTTGGAGGCAACGGCCACGCCGCGAAAGATGTTGCCGCCGCCGATGACGACGCCGACCTCGATGCCCAATGCACGCGCCTCGGCGATGTCGCCGGCGATGCGATCCACTACTGAAACGTCGATGCCGAAATGCTGCTCGCCCATCAGTGCTTCGCCCGACGCTTTCAGCAAGACACGTCGGTAGAGGGGCTTCACCGTCATCTGGGCCTCTTCATTTGCATGTGGCGCGTTCCGGGTGGCTGCTCTGGCGCAGGCGCGCCATCCGAAACAATGGCGTTCCGATACACGAAGGGCGCCGCGATGTCACGCGGCGCCCAAACGGCAAATTGCCGGTTTCCTGCCCATTGATCAATTGGTGGACACGCTGGCCGACTCTCCTTCGATAAGCACCGGTGACACGTAGTTGGGGGGCTTGTCGCCGGTTGTCGCGCCGCCGGTAACGCGCGCCTGTATCTGCGAACCGAAATAGGAATAGGGAAACGGCGCTGGAGTTCTGCTGGCTCTCTCCAGCCGGTCGCGATGCGCTTTCGGAATCTCGAAATCCAGCGCGCCAAGATTGTCATGCATTTGGCTGAGCGTCGTCGCACCGAGGATGACGGTTGCGATCCCCGGCTGCGTGGCCACCCAGTTGAGCGCGACCTGAGGCATGCTGCGGCCGACCTCGGATGCGACCTTCTCGAGTTCGGCCACGATAGCCCAGTTGCGTTGCGTGAACTTTTGGAAACCCGGATGCGTCGAGTTGCGAAATCCGTCGAGGCGGCCGTTTCCGGTCTGGGCCGGTCGATACTTGCCGCTCAGCAAACCGCCGGCCAGCGGGCTCCACACCATGATGCCGGCGCCATGGCGCGTGCCGAATGGCACGAACTCGTTCTCGATCGCGCGTTCGGCCAGCGAATATTCGAGCTGTAGCGCCGAAACCGGCTCATATCCTCGCAATTCGGCGATCGCCTGTGCGCGGCCCGCATACCAGGCGGGCACATCGGAAAGGCCGACATGGCGCACCTTGCCCATCCGGACCAGGTCGTCCAGCGTGCGCATGACCTCTTCAGCCGGGGTCAGCCTGTCCCAGACATGCATGAGATAGAGATCGATATAGTCGGTCCCCAACCGTTTCAGCGAAGCATCGACGGCCCGCATGATGTTCTTGCGGCCGTTGCCGCCAGCATTCGGATTGCCGGGCTGCATGTTCATGGTGAACTTGCTGGCTATCACCGCCGTGTCGCGCAGCCCGCGCTCGGCGATGAATTCACCAAGCCAGGCTTCGGCCGTGCCATCTGTGTAGAGATCCGCCGTGTCGAACACATTGCCGCCCGCCTCGACATAGGCGTCGAAAATCGCCCGCGCCGTATCCCTGTCGGCTCCCCAGCCCCATTCCTTGCCGAAAGTCATCGTGCCCAGTGCCAGTCGGCTGACCCTAAGGCCGCTGTTGCCAAGAGTGTAGTAGGTCATGGTCATGATCGTCTTCCAATGCTTGGTGATAGATACCCCGCGCGTCACTGGCCCGGAGTGTTCTTGACCCAGGGATTGCCGCGCTCGTGTGTCATGTGGAACGCGAAGCCATCGACCTTCCAGCCATCCGCAAAACGCGTCAGGTGATGCTCATAGGTGCCCCAGACCTCCCAAAGCGGGTCGCCATTGCCTTCCATCCGGTTCCAAGCATAGCCGTTCGACAGGACAGTCGCCGTGTCCGCCTTGAGAGCGACCTGGTGATTGGTGCGCAGATGCAGGCTTGTCTTGCTGCCCTTGAGGTTGGCCGCCCAAGCGCCAACCAGATCGTCGGAAGCGATGTTGGCCGCCGGCTGTCCGGAGAGACTGCTGAAGTCGGCGGTGATCCGATCCGCAAAATAGCCGCGTGCAAGTTTCCAGTCCTGGGCGTCAACGGCCCGGTCGATGGCATCGGCAATGCGAATGACCGCGCGTTCGTCTGCAAGGGCCCGCCAGTCTGATGGCTCCGCCCCACCGGCATCCATCGGCGCCAACGCCATGCCTGCCGTGAAAGTTACGTGCTTTAACGTGTTCATGTCTCGTCTCCTCAGTGCCATCAGCCGATCGCCGATGAGTTGGCGACAATGTGGACCACCGCCTTGGCATCGATAAGGTTGCATTGTTCGCAAAGACCATGCGATATCATTCATGAATGGATCGCGATCTGCTCAGCCATCTTCCGGTCGTGGTCGCCGTTGCCCGGCGTGGCGGCTTCGCGCTTGCCGCCGCCGAACTCGGCATGAGCCCTTCGGCGGTCAGCCATGCGGTGCGCATTGTCGAAGAGCGGATCGGCCAGCCCTTGTTCGCCCGCACGACGCGCAGCGTTTCGCTCACCGAGGCCGGCAAGGCGCTGGTGGAAACGGCGGCTCCGGCCCTCCAGGATATTGCCGAGCGGATGGACCGCATCCGCAGCGTCAAAGGCAGGCCGTCTGGCCTGCTCAGGATCAACGCCTCCAACATAGCGATACCATTGGCGGTGACGCCGGTGGTCGCGGCGATGGCCGAGCGCTATCCGGAGGTTACGGTCGAGGTCTTCGCTGACCAGGGTCTGGTTGATATCGTCGGCGAAGGCTTCGATGCCGGCGTCCGGCTTGGCGAGATGATCGCTCAGGACATGGTTGCGGTCCGGCTGACGCCGCCATTCTCCGTCGTCATCGTCGCCTCGCCCGCCTATATCGGAAGGCACGGCCGTCCCGGCGGCGTTGCCGACCTGGCGAACCACAATTGTATCGGCTACCGGCTCGTCCGCTCCGGTGCGCTCTATCGCTGGGATTTGATCGAGGATGGCAAGGACATCGCCATGGAGACGCGGGGCAGCGTTGTCGTGACGGATTCGCTCGCAGCAATCGATCTTGCGCTTGCAGGCGTCGGGCTTGCCTATGTGTTCGAGCCGCTGGCGCGCGCCGATCTTGCCGCGGGCCGCCTCGTCCAGGTGCTGCCGCAGACGGCGATCGAGGAACCGGGGCTATTCCTCTATTTCCCTCGCCGGGCGGCGATGGCGCCGAAGCTCAGGGCCTTTATCGACACCGCACAAGAAATCGGCCGGGCCTCCTTGCGGACACCCGGCCGAGTTGCCTGAGTTCGTGAGCCCTGGAAAGGGCTATTTCTTGACCGCTGCAGCGACTTCCGCGGCGAAATCGGTCTCTTCCTTCTCGATGCCCTCGCCCAGCGCAAAGCGCAGGTAGGCGGTGATCTTGGCCGGCGCACCAATCTCCTTCTCGGCATCCTTCAGCGCCTTCTCGACAGTGATGTCGGGATTGAGCACGAAGGCCTGCTTCAGGAGCACGACTTCCTCGTAGAACTTGCGCAGACGGCCCTCGACCATCTTCTCGATGATCGCTTCCGGCTTGCCGGACTGGCGCGCCTGGTCGGAGAAGATCGCCTTCTCGCGTTCGACCGCGGCCGGATCGATCTGCTCTGCCGTCAGCGCCAGAGGGTTGGTGGCGGCAACATGCATCGCCACCTGGCGGCCAAAGGCGTTGGCGGCATGCTCATTGCCCGTGGTCTCGATCGCGACCAGCACGCCGAGTTTGCCAAGGCCGTCGGCAACCGCGTTGTGAACGTAGGTAGCGACAGCGCCGTGCGGAACGGTGAGCTTGGCCGAGCGGCGGAAGCCCATGTTTTCGCCGATGGTGCCGACAGCGTCCTTGATGGTGTCGGCAACCGACTTGTCGGACCCCGGATACTTTGCGGCGGCCACAGCCTCCGTCGTGCCATAGGCCAGCGCAACCTTGGCAACGTTGGCGACGATTTCCTGAAACGCGGCGTTGCGGGCCACGAAGTCGGTCTCGGAATTGACTTCCACGACGGCAGCTTCGCGCACGCCATTGTCGACGCCGATCAGACCTTCAGCCGCGGTGCGGCCAGCCTTCTTGTCGGCCTTGGAGATACCCTTCTTGCGCAGCCAGTCGACGGCCTCTTCCATGTTGCCGTTGGTCTCGGTCAACGCGGCCTTGCAATCCATCATGCCCGCGCCGGTCAAGTCGCGGAGTTCTTTGACCTGTGCAGCCGAAATGCTCATTGTCGCCTCTTTGTTTTAAATGCACCGACGCACCATCGGTATTCGATGGTGCGTCTGTTTAGCGTGCCAGAATATGAGAAAGATGAAAGCCGCAACCGGCCTTCGATTATCAAGCTTCGGGAGCTTCCGACGCCGGGGCCGGAGCCGGGTCGAGCGCGGGTTCGACCGGAGCTTCGACCGAAGCGCCGATGTCGACGCCGAGCGCGCCCTGCTGGCGGGCGATGCCGTCGATCGCAGCCTTGGCGATCAGGTCGCAATAGAGCTGGATGGCACGGGCCGCGTCGTCATTGCCGGGGATCGGGAAGTCGATCTTGTCCGGATCGCAGTTCGAATCGATGATGGCGACGACCGGGATGCCGAGGCGCTTGGCCTCGAGGATGGCGATCGCTTCCTTGTTGGTGTCGATCACGAACATCAGGTCGGGCGTCGAGCCCATGTCCTTGATGCCGCCCAGCGCCTTGTCGAGCTTCTCGCGCTCGCGGTCGAGGTTGAGGCGTTCCTTCTTGGTCAACCCTTGCGCTTCGCCGGCCAGCATCTCGTCGAGCTTGCGCAGGCGCTGGATCGAGTTCGAGATCGTCTTCCAGTTGGTCAGCATGCCGCCGAGCCAACGCGAGTTGACATAATACTGAGCCGAACGCTGTGCCGCATCGGCGACGATGTCGGAGGCCTGGCGCTTGGTGCCGACGAACAGCACGCGGCCACCTTTGGCAACGGTGTCGGAAACCTGCTTCAGCGCCTGGTGCAGCAAAGGCACCGTCTGCGACAGGTCGATGATGTGGATGTTGTTGCGGGCGCCATAGATGTAGGGCGCCATCTTCGGGTTCCAGCGGTGGGTCTGGTGGCCGAAGTGAATGCCAGCTTCCAAAAGCTGGCGCATGCTGAAATCAGGCAGTGCCATTCAAAGTTCCTTTCCGGTTAGCCTCCACGGACACAGGCATTTTTGGACTTTGTCCTCGAACGCCACCGGAGGTTTCAGCCGGATTTCTCCCGGGCAGACACCAAAGTCCGTGTGTGGAATGAGCGCGCATATAGAGGGGATGCGCGATAAACGCAAGCGCCGCAGGATCCGTGGTGTTGCGTGCGACGATCCGCGCCCTGCTGTCAGCGCTTGACCTTGCCGTTCGGCACCCGCACCCGCCGGAAGACCGCGACGATCTCCTCGCGGCTGCATTCGATAGCGCCGAGCCGCACCGCACGATCACGCTCGAAGCCCGTTATGTCATAATGCGGCGCCGAAGTCTTGGGCGGTCCCTGGTACGATGAACGCTTGATGGCCAGCTCCGCGGCGAAGCGATGCAGTTCGTCGGTGTCGTCGGCCAACAGATGGCACCAGCGATGGCCGGCCCAGTTCCAGATCGCTGCGTCGACATAGACTGCCATGAGGCTTGCCGTATTCCTTCATCTTGCGCCGACAGGCACTCGTCTAGCGATAATAGAAGGGATTCGGATATAAAATGAAGCCGCCGCCGGCCTCGACTTCAGCCACGGTGCTGGTGATTGTGTCCTGCATGCGACGATGCAACTCGGCAACCGCATCGTCGATCGAGCCGGCATACTCATGCAGGCCCAGCGCCTCCGGCACCCGGATATGGGCGCAACGCGGTCCGGCCGGCTGCGGAATGAACCGGTTGATCGTGTCACGCAGTCCGCCCCGGCAATAGTCGTTGCGGACCCGCTTCAGATGTTCGGCGATCTCTTCCAGGCTGATGCGCGGGTTGGCCGCGGCCCAGGGCCCGACGCGTTGCAGCCTCTGAATCGTGTCGGCGAGCGCGCGGACCTGCTTTCGGCCTTCCGCATCGCCACTGTTTTCGCGCTGCCAACGACGCGCCCGCCGCAGAAGTTCGGTTGCGTCGGTGACATCAGTGTCGGGCGAGATGCTTTCGCCGAGTCGGCGGCCGAGTTCAGCAACCAACGCCTGCTGGCGCTCGGCATAGGTTGCGCCTTCGTCGGATGGCATGCCCGATGCTGCTTCATCGCGGGCCAGCAGCGTCGAATAGACATGGTGGATGCGCTGCGGCAGCGTGTCGGTCGCAAGGCGTTCTATTTTCAGGCTTTTCTCGACATAGGCGCATTCCTTCGCCAGCGCCGCTTCGACATTCCCGGTGAAGGCAAGCTTCCAGACGACTGGCGCGATCCAGACCTTGAAATCCGGATCCGTGGCCCGGCCGCGCTTGAGGGCCTCAAGCCCCATCTCGACGGCACCCGGCAGCAAAGGCGCAACGATGTTGGCATGCCAGCCAACGCCGCCTTCGGGATGCAGCAGCACGCCATGGCCTTTCAAGGCCCAGGCGACGGAGTGTTCCTTGGCTGCCCCGCTGTTGCCCGGAATCTGGGCGATCAGATTGTTGGCCAGCCAGAACTTCTGCATCAGCCGGCCAAGGCCGTTGACGACACCATTGGTTGCCCATGAGGCCGTGAGCGGGCTGACCTGCGACACAATCTCCTTGTCGATCATCCAGTCGGTGAAGAACTCGGGATGATTGGGCGTGATGAAGGTCGCCTTCCCTGCCCCGCAACTGGCCTTCAGCCGCTCAAGATCGGCGTCGGGAAAGTCGATATGGCGGACATTGGCGACGCCGCGAAGACCGGCCAGGCGATTGAACGGCAACAGATCCCGAAATCCGGGAATGCCGCGCAGCATGACGATCCGGTTGACGGATGTCATGGCCCTGATCAGTGCCGGGTTGGGCCGCGGCGCGACGAATGTATCGATCCTGCTCAAGCTGATCCCCCTCGCGCCTGGACGCTGGGAGAGGTTGAGAGACGATTGCGGCACGTTCAAGTCGATCGCAACGACCACGCCGTGTCGTGGTAAATCAACTGCCTAGACCGGCACTATTTGGCGGGGCAGGGTTTCGTCTGGTCGAACAGCGACAGGTTGACCAGCTTGCCGGTCATCGAGAAGTCGCCATAGTCCATGACGAGATCGCGGGTGATGCCGTTCTCATGCAGCTTGAAGCTGATACGGTATTCCGGCACCTCTTCGCCCGTCTTGTTGGTGTCGTCGAAATAGGCGATGTCGACCGGCCAGTATTTGTCCGTGGCGAGCTTTGCCAGTGCCGAAGCTTCCGGGTCGGCCTTGTCGGCATCGGTTTTCTTGCCGACCACGACAGTGGTGGTCATCACCTTGTTGGCGTCTTCGGAACCGTCGAACAGGTTCGTTTCGTAAAAATTCTCGCCTTTTTCGGCCTTGCCGATCAGCTCGACCAGGTGCTGGGTCGGAAATTGGGTTGTCGCCAGCTCGACGCTGTTCTTTTCAGGCTTGTCGATGTCGACCTTCAGGCCCTTGGTCTCTTTCGTGGCGATGCCCTTGACCTCCTTGTCGAGGTTCTGGTCGACGAAGGATTTTGTCACGAACGAAAAAGTCTTGCCTTCGGCGTCCTCGAAAGTGGTCGTCTGCTGGTCGGTCAACCTGGTGTTGTCGGCGGTGACGATCTGGGTGACGAAGCGGAATTTCACCGTATAGCCTTCGCAGGCCGAGCCATTGAACTCATAGACCATGCGGCCGGATATGCCCGTGATGCCGGACTGATCGGAAGCCTTTTTCAGGGTAAGATCGTAGACGGCGCGGTGGGCTTGCAGCGCCGGCGCGGCAAAGGCAGGGCCTATCGAGAGGGCTCCCGACAACAGGACGGCATGGAATGCGAGGCGCGTTGCGCGCATGAGGTACTCCGATCGTCGCGACTGATGGCAGGCCGCAGGGAAAGATGGTCCAGCTTAAAAAAAGTCGTGGCGGAAGCGAGGCAAAAATAGCAATTTCGGCCCGGCCGGCGCGGCGTCACCAAGCAATAGGGAAATACCATGAGTGAAACAATCGAAAAGCGGCTAAGTGATCTGGGTGTGACGCTTCCCGTCGCCGCCGCGCCCGCCGCCAACTACGTGCCCTATTGCCGGACCGGCAATCTGCTGTTCACCGCCGGGCAATTGCCGCTCAAGGACGGCAAGCTGCAGGCGAGCGGGCTGTTAGGTCGCGATCTGGATACGGCAGGCGGCAAGGACGCGGCAAAATACTGCGCGATCAACATCCTGGCGCAGGCCAAGGCAGCACTCGGCGACCTCGAGAAGATTAGCCGTCTGGTGAAGATCACCGTTTTCGTCGCCTCGGCACCTGAGTTCGTCGAGCAGCATCTGGTTGCCAACGGCGCCTCCGATTTCCTGGTGGCGGCCCTTGGCGAACGTGGCAAGCATGCGCGCTCCGCCGTCGGCACCGCCTGCCTGCCGCTTAATGCCGCAGTGGAAATCGAAGCCGTCTTCGAAATCGAATGAGCCAGGGGACAGATATGACCGACCTATCCTGGCTGACCGCCCGGCCCGTCGCCCATCGCGGCTTCCACGACATGAACAAGACGCGCTGGGAAAACACGCTGTCGGCCTTCGCCGCGGCCGCCGAACGCGGCTATGCCATCGAATGCGACGTCCACCTGTCGTCCGACCGCGTTCCAGTCGTCATCCATGACGGCGATCTCAAGCGCCTGACCGGCCAGGATGGTTTCGTCTGGCAGCGTACCGCAGCTGAACTCGCGGCGCTCAGGGTCGGCGGCACGGCGGACCATGTGCCGACGCTGCAGGAAGCGCTCGACCTGGTGAACGGCCGCGTGCCATTGGTGGTCGAGTTGAAAGGCACGCCCGGCTATGACGAAGGCCTGGTGGCAAGCGTCGGCAAGATGCTCAAGCGCTACAAGGGCAAAGCGGCGATCATGTCGTTCGACCACTGGCTGGTCCGCGATTTTCCGAAGGACGCGCCGGGTATCCCAGGGGGGCTCACCGCCTACGGCAAGGACGTCGGGCTGATCGAGGCGCATTTCGCCATGCTGGCGCATAAGATCGCCTTCACCTCCTATGCCGCAGGCGACCTGCCGAACCCATTCGTCAGCTTCGTGCGCGAAAAGCTGAAAATGCCTGTTATCACCTGGACGGTGCACGACCAGCCGGCGGTCGACCTGACCTTCAGATATGCCGACCAGATGACGTTCGAGGGGTTTGAGCCCGATCTGGTCAAAGTCGCATGAGTGTCTGAAACGTGACTTGTACCAGGCCGGACGGAGCTTAAATAAGCCTCATGGATCAGGGCGACGAGGGCGACGGACAAACGGCCAATGCGGACTATTCGATCCGCGTCGCCGCCGGCATCGGCGCCTTCACCTGTGATGAATGGAACAGCTTTGCCGGAACCGCGCGCGGAGATTCAGAAACCAGTTACAATCCTTTGGTTTCCTTCGCTTTTCTAAGTGCGCTCGAAGATTCTGGATGCGCCGTGCGGCGTACCGGCTGGCAGGGCCATCACCTCAGGCTGGAGGACGGGCAAGGCAGATTGCTGGGCGCGGTGCCCTGTTATCTCAAATCGCACAGCCAGGGCGAATATGTGTTCGATCATGGCTGGTCGGATGCCTTCGAGCGCGCCGGCGGCCGTTACTATCCCAAACTGCAAAGTGCCGTGCCGTTCTCCCCGGTCACCGGCCCTCGCCTGCTGGTCAGCAAAGGCGAGGACAGCGCCAAAGTGAAGGCCGGTCTCGCGGCGGGCCTGAAGGCAGTGACGCAAAAACTCGGCGTCTCTTCCGCGCATGTCACCTTTGCGCAAGAGAGCGATGTGGAGGTGCTGGAAGCGGCCGGTTTCCTGCACCGCACCGACCAGCAATTCCATTTCTTCAACGAAGGCTTTTCGACCTATGACGACTTCCTCGCCACCCTTGCCTCGCGCAAGCGAAAGGCGATGAAGAAGGAAAGGCGTGAAGCGCTTGCCCCAGGCATTTCGATCGACCGGCTGACCGGCAAGGACCTCACGGAGAAGGCCTGGGACGATTTCTTCGCCTTCTACATGGACACCGGCAGCCGCAAATGGGGTCGGCCCTATCTCAACCGTCAATTCTTTTCGCTGATCGGCGAACGCATGGCCGACGACATCCTGCTGGTGATGGCGAGGCGCAACGGGCGATACATTGCCGGGGCCATCAATTTCATCGGCTCCGACGCACTCTATGGCCGCAACTGGGGCTGTATCGAGGACCATCCCTTCCTGCATTTCGAGGTCTGCTATCACCAGGCGATCGACTTCGCCATCGAGCGCAAGCTGAAGGTGGTGGAGGCGGGCGCGCAGGGCGAGCACAAGCTGGCGCGCGGCTACCGGCCGGTGACCATGCATTCCGCGCACTACATTGCACACCCAGGCCTGCGCAATGCCGTCGCCGATTATCTCAGGCGTGAACGCCACGAGGTGGAGCGGATGAGCGAATATCTCGAGGGGCACACCCCGTTCCGCAAGGATTTAGAAGAGTAGCGACCGGCTGCCCGGAAGGGCAGGGTCGACGATCGCCTTGCCGACTTTCGACGGCTTCGCTACACGAAAGTCACAATCCGGAGCATTGCCATGGCTGAAACCGCCTATGACACCGACAACATTTTCGCGAAAATCCTGCGCGGCGAAATTCCCTCGCACCGCGTCTACGAGGACGATGCGTTCATAGCCTTCATGGATGTGATGCCGCAGGGGCCGGGCCATACGCTGGTGGTGCCGAAGGCGCCATCGCGCAACCTGCTCGACGCCGACCCGTCAATTTTCGGCCATCTCTTGAACGTCGTTCAGAAAGTGGCGCTGGCGGTGAAAAAGGCCTTTGGCGCCGACGGCGTCACCATCATGCAGTTCAATGAGCCGGCATCGGGGCAAACCGTCTATCATCTGCATGTACATGTCATTCCGCGCTTCGACGGCATCCCGCTGAAGTCGCACACGGGAGGAATGGAGAAGCCGGAGGTGCTGACCGAAAATGCCGAAAAGATCCGGACTGCGCTCAAAAATTGAGAGCGAGAGGTCAGCCGATGTGGCGGACCGGGTAGCGCCGTTTAGCCGAGAAGACGATTCTAGTGCCCGGCCGTGCCGGCGCCGGGACTCAACGTTTGCAACTCTAATCGTCTGATTAGGAAATATTGAACCGTCTCACGGTAAAACAGTAACGGCGTGGCGAGCTGTGGGGCTTCAAAACCATGGAAGATTCGGTTGCGGCATCGGCCCCGCTGACGGGGGCAATTTTCGGACGTGCTTTTCTTGGTATCTTGGCGGATGCCTTTTGGCGACACCGGCTGCTGCACGCTATGGCTGCCTCAGCGCTGCTTCTGGCAAGCGCAGTCGGGTGGCACACTGGAAACATGCCGGATTTCGGCGTTCTGGAGGAATACGCCGAGTATCTTTTCATCGCCTTCTGGATTTGCGGCTCAGCCCTTGCACTTGGGACGCTTTTCCACCTTGCGCTGGTCCAGCGGGATACCGAACCGCTGCACACCTTCCTCAAGTCACTGGGTAGATTCTTTGGCGATGCCGAACGCATTGCCAACAGCCTGAATGGCCTGGGTGCGGGTCTTGCCTTCATATCCTCGATCGGTGTGTTGAAGGGAGCCATTGCAATCCTCTCTCCGTTTGCATGGGACAAAGCATTGGCTCACGCCGATCGCATCCTGCATTTCGGTCGAGCCCCGCACGAATGGTTGTGGTTTGTCGTCCAGTCGCCGCTTGCGTTGAAGATCATCAACATCGCGTACAATTTCTGGTTCGTCGTGCTCATCACCACGGTTTTCACCGTGTGCATCACACGCAAGGATACGAAGCTGCGTCACCAGTTCCTGATGAGCTTCATGACGATGTGGACGCTGGGTGGCTTCTTCCTCGCGATGGGCCTGTCGTCGGCTGGCCCTTGCTTTTACGAGCGATTGGGGTTCGGCAACGACTTTCACCCCCTCATGCAAGCACTTGCCGTTGCCGATCGCGTCTATCCGATCTGGGCGCTCAGCACGCAGGATATGCTGTGGAGTGGCTATACCGGCGCAACTACCGGCAGCGTCGGTATATCCGCCTTCCCATCCCTGCACGTTGCGATGGCGGTGCTGTTCGCCCTCTATGCAACACGGCGGTCTCGGCTGGCCGGTCTTGTGATGTGGTTATTCGCCGGCGTCATTATGGTCGGTTCCGTCGTACTTGGCTGGCACTATGCCGTGGATGGCTATGCGGGTGCATTCCTGATGATCGCGATCTGGAAGGCGTGCGGATATTTGGTGACACGTTTCGCGTCGGACCGCATGGCCGCTGAAATCGAGAGCTCCACCATGCAATCGCCGGCCGTATGCGGGCTGTAAATTCGCCGATCTGGACGAACCCGCCTGCGGCGGCCATGCCGGTCAAAACGGCTCAAGGGCCGCGCTGGATGGGTTGAATAGTTTCTGAAACGCTGTTGGATACGGTGCTTGCCGAAGCTGCTCTGCGATCGTATCCGCGCATTGCCCAGGGCTGAGGAGCGAGGTGTCGACTTCCAGATCGTACACGCCTGGGCGGTGGACCTCTTCTTGCCACAGACGCACGGGCAGCGGGACGGGATCATCGGGCGAGCCGGTTACATATCCCTTGTCTGCCGCGCTGGCCGCACGCCTTTCCATGATGATTTCCGGCGGGCAGCGAACACCGACAAACAGCACCGGCAGACCTACAAGCCGGCGCGCGCAATCGGCCACAATGTGAAGTGGTCTCGAATAAGCATCGTGATGGCCGACATCCGCCACGACATTCAGCCCCAGCCGGCTGTGGGCGGCAATCGATTCGTAGAGCGCGGCGTATATCCGGGCACGAGGCCCTCAAGGTCCGGACGCTCGCCGCCGGGCCGCAATCCTATCCCAGGCCGATAGCGTGCCGGCGTAGCCTGCTCGTAAACGTCGACGCCGAGATTGATCCAGACGCCATCGAAGCTCTCCTGAACAGCACTGGCGATGCTTGATTTTCCCGATCTCGGTGCACCGTTCAGAATGATGACCTGCCCGGCCATGTGTTTCCTCGTTCAATGAAAAAGCCCCGTTTTGAACTGACCCCCGAAAGTTGGACACAACCTTCGGGGGTTTTGCATGTCCAAATACAGCGAGAGTTTCAAGCGCTCGGTTGTCGATAGCTATTTAGGCGGGGATGAGAGCTGCGCGAGTGCGGCGTCGATGCATGGCGTTGATGCGGCCACTGTTCGCAAGTGGGTTGCGTTGTACCAGGCGCATGGCGATGCCGGGCTATCTGGTAAGTACGGTCGTTACGACGCGGCGTTCAGGCTGTCGGTGCTTGAGCGAATGTGGGAGGAAGGTCTGTCGTATCGGCAGACGGCTGCATTGTTCAATATCCGCAATGCCAGTTGCCTGACGGGCTGGGAGAAGCGCTATCATGCGGGCGGGATAGAGGCGCTCGGCCCACGTCCCAGAGGACGACCCATGTCAAAGCCGCCGTCCCCCGCAGTGCCTGTTGCAGCCAGTGACGAGGCCAAAAGCCGCGAAGAACTGCTGGCTGAGCTGAAGCATCTGCGGATGGAGAACGACTACCTAAAAAAACTAGAGGCCTTAACGCAGGGACATGCGCTCAAAAAGCGCAAGCCGTCCAGGCGTTAAGGCCGTTGCATTCGCTTGAGGGGCTGCTCGAGCTGGCGAAGCTTGCGCGCAGCACGTTCTATTACAGACAGAAAGCAGCGAAGCGCTCGGACCGCCATGCGGCGCTGAAGGCGGCGATCAAGGCCATCTTCGACAGCCACAAGGGTCGCTACGGCTATCGCCGGGTGACTGCGCAACTGCACCGGTTGGGCCGGCGCGTCAACCACAAGACCGTCCAGAGCCTGATGGCCGGGATGGGATTGAAGTCGCTGGTCAGGCCGAAGAAGTATCGCTCCTACAGGGGCGAGGCTGGGCGGACCGCTCCCGATCTGTTGCAGCGCAAGTTCGGCGCCGACCGCGCCAACCGCAAATGGGTGACCGACGTGACGGAGTTCAGCCTGGCCGGCGACAAGCTCTATCTGTCCCCGGTCATGGATCTCTACAATGGCGAGATCGTCGCGTTCGAGACGGCGCGGCGGCCACGCTTCAAAATGGTGGACAATATGCTGACCAAAGCCCTCGCCCGGCTTGGTGAGAACGAAAGGCCGATCCTGCATTCCGATCAGGGATGGCAGTATCAGATGTCGGCATTCCAACGCAGGCTGGAAGCCAGAGGCCTCCAACAGAGCATGTCACGCAAAGGCAATTGCCTCGACAACGCCCCAATGGAGAGCTTCTTTGCCATCCTCAAATCCGAGCTCTTCCATCCCGGAACCTTCGACACCGTTCAAAGCCTGGACGACGCCATCACGGACTACATCGACTATTACAACCACCGCCGCATCAAACTGAAACTGAAAGGGCTGGCCCCTGTGCAATACAGGAACCAGCCCTTAAACCTACCAACTCAATGAACCGTCCAACTTTATGGGGTCAGTTCATTTCCGGGGCTTTTTCGACTTTCGTCAAGGTCAGTTCTTTCTGGGCAGTTGCGGGACGAGACTGCGCTTGCCGCCGTCCTTGCCCTTGGCTTCAGGCTTCGGCGCCACCAGCTTCCTCGCCGTCGGCTTCTTCGCCACGGCTTTTCTGGGCTTCGGCGTTTCTTCCGGCTCTTCCTTCTTCGGCTTCACCGGCGCCTCGTCGGCGAGCGATTCGAGCTTCAGGCCGGTCTCGCCGGTTTCCTTCTTCTCGACGGTGACGCGCACCGTGCCGCCCTTCTTGAGCTTGCCGAACAGCACCTCGTCGGCCAACGGCTTTTTGATGTGCTCCTGGATCACACGGCCGAGCGGCCGCGCTCCCATGCGCTCATCATAGCCCTTGTCGGCGAGCCAGGCGATCGCATCCGCCGACAGGTCGAAGGTGACGCCACGCTCGGAAAGCTGGGCCTCGAGCTGCATGACGAACTTCTGCACCACCTGATGAATGACCGGCACCGGCAACGAGCCGAACGGGATGATCGCATCGAGACGGTTGCGGAATTCCGGCGTGAACAGCCGGTTGATCGCCTCGACATCGTCGCCTTCGCGCTTGGTCGAGCCGAAGCCGATCGCCGCGCGCTGCGCATCCGACGCGCCCGCATTGGTGGTCATGATCAGGATCACATTGCGGAAGTCGATCTGCTTGCCGTTGTGGTCGGTCAGCTTGCCATGGTCCATAACCTGCAACAGGATGTTGAACAGGTCCGGATGCGCCTTCTCGACCTCATCAAGCAACAGCACGCAATGCGGATGCTGGTCGACGCCGTCCGTCAAAAGACCGCCCTGGTCGAAGCCGACATAGCCGGGAGGCGCGCCGATCAGCCGCGAGACAGTGTGGCGTTCCATATATTCCGACATGTCGAAGCGGATAAGCTCGACGCCGAGCGAGGCGGCCAACTGCTTGGCCACTTCGGTCTTGCCGACGCCGGTCGGGCCGGAGAACAGGTAGGAGCCGATCGGCTTCTCCGGTTCGCGCAGGCCGGCACGTGCCAGCTTGATCGCCGAGGTCAGCGCGGTGATCGCGGTGTCCTGGCCATAGACGACGCGCTTCAGCTCGATATCGAGACCCTGCAGCACCTTCTCGTCATCGGCCGAAACCGTCTTCGGCGGGATGCGGGCCATGGTGGCGATCGTCGCCTCGATCTCCTTGATGCCGATCGTCTTCTTGCGCTTGGCTTCCGGAACCAGCATCTGCGAGGCGCCGGTCTCGTCGATCACGTCGATCGCTTTGTCCGGCAGCTTGCGGTCGTTGATGTAACGTGCCGACAGCTCCACCGAGGCCTTGATCGCCTCGTTGGTGAACTTCACCTTGTGGAACTCCTCATAATAGGGCTTGAGGCCCTTCATGATCTCGATGGCGTCCGCGATGGTCGGTTCGTTGACGTCGATCTTCTGGAAGCGCCGCACCAAAGCACGGTCCTTCTCGAAGAACTGGCGGAATTCCTTGTAGGTGGTCGAGCCGATGCAGCGGATCGCACCCGATGACAGCGCCGGCTTCAACAGGTTGGACGCATCCATGGCGCCGCCTGAAGTAGCCCCTGCGCCGATGACCGTATGGATCTCGTCGATGAACAGCACGGCACCGGGATAGTCCTCGAGCTCCTTGACGACCTGCTTCAGCCGTTCCTCAAAATCGCCGCGATAGCGCGTGCCGGCGAGCAGCGTGCCCATGTCGAGCGCGAAGATGGTGGCGTTGTGCAGCACTTCGGGAACGTCGCCCTCGACGATGCGCTTGGCCAGACCCTCGGCGATCGCCGTCTTGCCGACGCCGGGATCACCGACATAGAGCGGGTTGTTCTTCGAGCGGCGGCACAGCACCTGAATGGTGCGGTTGATCTCGGACTCGCGGCCGATCAGCGGGTCGATCTTGCCGGCCTTGGCCTTGTTGTTGAGATTGACGCAGTAAGCCGTCAGCGCATCCTGCTGCTGCTTCTTCTTGCCGCCTTCCTCTTGTGGCTCGGCGCCGTTCTGGCCGCCCTGCTCGTCATCGGCACCGCGCGGCGAGCGTGTCTCCGACGCGCCCGGACGCTTGGCAATGCCGTGCGAGATGTAGTTGACCGCGTCGTAGCGGGTCATCTGCTGTTCCTGCAGGAAATAGGCGGCATGGCTCTCGCGCTCGGCGAAGATGGCGACGAGGACGTTAGCGCCCGAAACCTCCTCGCGGCCAGACGACTGCACATGGATCACCGCGCGCTGGATGACGCGCTGGAAACCGGCGGTCGGCTTGGAGTCCTCGTCGTAACCGGTGACGAGGTTGTCGAGCTCGGTGTCGATATAGGTGAGAACCGTGTGCTTGAGCTCATCGAGATCGACATTGCAGGCGCGCATGACGGCGGCCGCCTCGGTGTCGTCGATGAGCGCGAGCAGCAGATGTTCTAGGGTTGCATATTCATGGTGCCGCTCATTGGCGAGCGTCAGCGCCTGGTGAAGCGCCTTTTCCAGGCCTTGGGAGAAAGCCGGCATGTTACCTCACTTCTTCTCCATCACGCATTGCAGCGGATGCTGATTCTGTCGGGCGAAATCCATGACCTGGGACACTTTGGTCTCGGCCACCTCGAATGTATAGACCCCGCACTCGCCCACTCCATGATTGTGAACATGAAGCATGATGCGTGTGGCGGCTTCGCGATCCTTCTGGAAAAAACGCTCCAGCACGTGAACCACGAACTCCATCGGAGTGTAGTCGTCGTTGAGGATGAGGACCCGATAAAGGCTGGGCTTCTTGGTCTTGGTTTTGGTGCGCGTGATGACGGCCGTCCCACGGCCGGCCCCATTGCCGTTACCGTCGCCGTCTTGCATCCGCACCACTCGTCTCGTGGCAGTCAAACCGATCGTCACGTATTCCTGCCTCTTTCGATTCCCCATGCGAGTTCGACATGTAGGTGTTCGATGTACGATTTTAAGCCCTTCTGGTTAGCTGACAATATGGCTAGGTCACCAAACTTGGACGATTTTCGCAATCGTGAAGGGGCGCGAGGCTCTGGAACGGAAATTGACACGAAAAAGCCCGGCCGCGTTTCCGTGGCCGGGCTTTTTCTCGGGTTCAAAGGCTGAATCTGGGGTCACGTCAGGCGAAATCAGTTCGCCCGGGCAAAATTACTTTGCCTTGGCAACGATCGATTCGAATGGCTTGTAAGCTTCCTTGGCGAGTTCGGCATAGAGATCGCCGATCTTGGTGGCCTCGGCGACGAACGCCTCATAGGACTGCTTGGCGTAATCCGACTGGATCTCGATCGCCTTTTCCAGCGACTTGGCTGAAAACAGCTTCTCCACAGTGGCGCTGCCGGTTTCAAAACTCTTCTTGGTGTATTCACCAGCTTCGGTGGCAATCGCCTGCGCGCCCTTAGACAGCGACGCAAAGCTCTTCAATCCGGTGTCGGCGAACTCTTTGCCGTATTTGCTGAAGTCCTCATAGGTCTGGGTCATTTCACGATTCCCTTGACGGTTGAAGCGTCCTTCTTCGGGGCGCCCTTGTGCGATGCAAGATAATATATTGTGCGGCGCACAAAAGTCAAGATTTCGCGGGCTTGCGGACCCGCCTGCGCAGCCAATGGCTAAAAATCGAATAAAGAGAGCCACAAGCCCGAAGAAAATGGTGAACGCGGCGGTTACCATAAACGGATTGGTAACGCTGCGCCGGTAGCTTGACCGGAAGCGAGGCAGGACCCTTTGCCGCCTCCAACGCAACGAAGAAATCCAAGGGAAGTACCAGTGCGTAAGGCGTTGTTGGGCATCGTTTCCAAATCCACCTCCCCTCTCAAAACGATGATGATCATCGCCTTGGCGATGACATTCGTTTTTGGCGACGTTGCCTCGTCGCTGGCGGCCAGGCAGGCGGCCATCGTCGTGGATGCCAAGACCGGCAAGGTGCTTTACTCCGCAGATGCCAACGGCAGGCGCTACCCAGCTTCGCTGACCAAGATGATGACGCTGTACCTGACTTTCGAAGCGATGGCGAAGGGCAAGATCAGCCGGAATTCGCAGGTCGTGTTTTCCGCCAAGGCCTCCGCCGAGGCGCCGACGAAACTTGGCGTGAAGCCGGGTGGTTCCGTCACGGTCGAGACCGCGATCCTGTCGATCGTCACCAAATCGGCGAACGACTCGGCCACCGCGCTCGGCGAAATGCTCGGCGGCAATGAAACCACTTTTGCCCGCATGATGACCGCCAAGGCGCGTGCGCTGGGCATGAACGGCACCGTGTTCCGAAACGCCAATGGCCTGCCAGACCCTGGCCAGTTCACCACCGCGCGCGACATGGCGACGCTCGGCATCGCGCTGCGCGAGCATTTTCCGCAGTATTACGGCTATTTCTCGCAGCGCTCCTTTCTCTACGGGCGCAAGCGCATCAACGGGCACAACCGCCTGCTTGGACGCATCAAGGGTGTCGACGGCATCAAGACGGGCTACACCCGCGCCTCCGGCTTCAACCTCGTCTCGTCGGTTTCCGACGGCAATCGCCGCATCGTCGGCGTGGTCATGGGCGGCACCTCCGGCGGCAGCCGCGACAATCAGATGGCCAGCTTGATCAACACCTATCTGCCGAGGGCATCGACTCGCGGTGGTGGCGATCTGGTCGCCAAGGCTGGCGGCAACAACCCGATCACTGCCCTTGCCAAGGTTCTCCTGCCCAAGCATGACGCTCCGACACCGGACGACAAGCCTGTCGTAGCGCAGGACGATGCCATCGTTGCCGAGGACGCCACGGTCGCCGAAGACGATACCGCGCAGGCCGAGGAAGCAGCTCCCGTCGTCAAGACCAGAAAGGTCAAGACCGTCATCGTTTCAGCCCCCCAAGTCGCGACGGCCCAGGTGGTAGCGGCCTATGCCGAGCCGACGCCGGCGGCTGTCGACCCGGTCAACACCGCGTCGGTGCCGTCGGGCTGGGCCATTCAGGTCGCCTCGTCGCCAAAGCAGTCAGAGGCCCAGGCCTTCCTCGACAAGACCACCAAGCAGGCACCCAAGGTGCTGGCCGACGCGTCCGGCTTCACCGTCGCCTTCGACAAGGACGGCGTCACCTACTACCGCGCCCGCTTCGGCGGCTTCGGTTCGAAGACCGCCGCCTGGAAGGCCTGCACCGCTTTGAAGAAGAAGAACATCGAGTGCTACGCCGTCCAGCAGTAGGACGGCGTGCAAGTCATCTCCCGGAAAAGTTCTGCATCGAAGGAGACTAGTTGTGATTGGAGAGCAAGACGTCCTTGGCTTCGTTAATCCGCGCCGCCAGGAAAGACGTGCCGCCGACATCGGGGTGCAGGCGCTGCATCAGGCGGCGGTGCGCCTTGCGGACATCCGCCGCGGCGGCCCCCGCTTCAAGACCAAGGACCTTGTAGGCCTCCTCCTTAGTCATGGCGCCCGGACCTGGCGCAACACCCAGCCCTTCGCCACCGTTCGTCTCAGCGTTTTTGCGCCAGACGGGAAATCTGCCGTCAAGATACGTCTCTAGCAGCTGTCGGCTCTCCGGATCGCCGGAGAGTTCGCGGTAGAGGTGTTGCAATTCCGCCAGCCCCATCGCGCCAAGCATCTTGCCTTCGTGGCGGCCAGCCAGGACCAGTCCTTCGAGGCCGCCGGTATCGTGATCGAGTTCCATTTCCAATGCCGCTGTGCGCACCGTCGAGCGTTTGCCCGGTGCAAGCCCGGCCGGCTGGCGTTTCATGCGCATGGAACCATACCAGGCAATTGCGCCGGTGAGAATCATGCCGCCGATGCCTTCCCGGCCGACCACAAGCACGGCGACGCCGACAAGTGCCAGAAGAGCCGGCCCGAGCGTTCGCAGCGTGCTCGCCAGTTTCGCCGGCTCGGCACGCAGAAAGATCGTCACCGCGCCGAGGAGCAGCAGAAGCAACGCTCCAAAAGCGATGATCGCGCCCATTATTTTCCGCCGCCCCGCAGATACTCGATCATCAGCCGGTCTTCCGGCCTGCCCCTGGCTTCGAGCGCCTTCAACCCGCCGGTCGCAAACACGGCGACGGCCGAAAGCAGTCCTGCCAGGGTCGCGGCAGCCCGCCGATCAAATCTAAACCAAGCCCCCTTGGACAGCCGCGCAATCTCTTTGAACGCCTTTTCTGCGCCGGAATCATGGCTTTCCTGAAACACGAAGACGGGAACGCCATGAAGGCCGAGGCTGCCGGCCTTTTCGGCCAGATCGTCGATATTCTCTTCCATCGCGTCGCCGATGTAGACCAGCGCATTGACCTTGGCGGCCGCCGTCTGTTTCAACGCACGCGTCAGGACCTTGCCGATCTGGGTGTGGCCGCTGCGGCATTCGATCCGCGTCATCAGCTGCTTCAAGGCATTGGTGTCGCTCACGAAAGCGGACGAACGGCACTCGCCGAGACCACGAAAATAAACCAGTTGCACGCTGAGGGTTCCGGCCTTGCCGACAGCGTCGAACATCTGGCCCTGCAGCTCACAAGCCAGATCCCAGGTCGGCTGGCGGCTCATTGTTGCGTCGAGAGCAAGGATCAGCCTGCCCGAATCGGTCGCCGACGCGGCAAGTGTCCTCGCCTGACGAATGAAGGCGTCGATCTCGCCGGCGTTGGATTGAGGCTTGATCGGCGCAGGATTGGTCCCCGCTGGCACAGGCTGCTTCTTATCGCTCATGAAAAACAAGATGTGGCGTTGCCACATCGCTTGCAAGCCCCACATCGGGCAGTGCAAAGGGCCAGGCGGTGATGCCACCTGGGGTCAGAGCAGACCGAGATCGGCCAGCTCGCGCCTGAGTTTCGGCGGCATCTCGATCAATCCGGCCTTGCCCTTACCCAGATCGAGCGGCGCGTCCGCCGGCTTCAGGTAGCGCCAGCCCTGAAAAGCCCGGCGTGGCTGCCAGTCGGTGCGTACAACCTCGGGGTCGAGTATCAGATGGCAACGGCCTATGCCTTCACTGTCGGTGAACGGCCGGATTTCGGTGATCAACTGGCGGCACTGCACATTGCCTTTGATCACCCAATAGAGCGAACCGCCATCGGTAACCTCGGCGCCGCGCGTCGGCATCATACGGGTGGTGTGATACTGCTCGACCGGCTCACCGGCGCGCCGCCGCTCGTCGAGGCGGAAGGCGATCCACTCTTCGAGATCCTCGACGCTGTCGCAGCCGACACAGAGTTTTATGAGATTGAGAGACATCGCTTAAGGTTAGTCCTGCACGCGAACGCGTCAACGACCGGATCGACTTCTCCACAGTGGCGGTTTAGGCCAGCCTTCAGCACTCCACGACGTTGACTGCAAGCCCGCCAAGGCTGGTTTCCTTGTACTTCTCGTTCATGTCGAGGCCGGTCTGGCGCATGGTCTCGATCGCCGCATCGAGCGGTACGAAATGGATGCCGTCGCCCTTGATGGCCAGTGACGCTGCCGTCACCGCCTTGACCGCGCCCAGCGCATTGCGTTCGATGCACGGCACCTGCACCAGCCCGCCGACCGGATCGCAGGTCATGCCGAGATGATGTTCGAGCGCGATCTCGGCGGCATTCTCGACCTGCTCGGGCGTGCCGCCCATGACGGCGCACAGGCCGGCCGCCGCCATCGCCGATGCCGAGCCGACCTCGCCCTGACAGCCGACCTCGGCGCCCGAGATCGACGCGTTGGTCTTGATGATGCCGCCAACGGCGGCAGCCGTCAGCAGGAAATCACGAATGCTCGGCTGGTCCGCCTCGGGATGGAAATGCAGCCAGTAGCGCAGCACCGCCGGCAGCGTGCCGGCAGCGCCATTGGTCGGCGCGGTGACGACGCGGCCGCCGGCGGCATTTTCCTCGTTCACGGCCATGGCGTAGATCGACAGCCAGTCATTGGCGAGCAAAGGATTGGGCTTGTTCTGCTGCCACTGCTCCTGCAGCTTATCGTGCAGCATGCGGGCACGGCGGCGCACCTTCAGCCCACCCGGCATGATGCCATCCTGCGACAGGCCACGGTCGATGCAGCCCTTCATGGCGCTCCAGATTCCGTCGAGGCCGGCGTCGAGCTCCTCGCGCGTCATCTGCGTCTCCTCGTTGACGCGTTTCATGTCGGCGATGGAAAGGCCGCTTTTGCCGGCCATGGCCAGCATCTCGACCGCATTCTTGAACGGATAAGGCACTTTCTTGCCTTCGGTTGTCACCGAACCTTTGGCTTTCATCCGCTGCAGTTCTTCTTCGGAAACCACGAAGCCGCCGCCGATCGAATAATAGATGCGCTTGAGCAGCAGGCGGCCGCCGGAATCATAGGCGTAGAACGCCATGCCGTTGGCGTGACCGGTGAGCGGCGTTTTGCGGTCCAGCACCAGATCGGTGGCCGGATCGAAGCGATAGGCGGGATGGCCGGGCGGCGAAATGCGCTTTTCGGCGGCGATGCGGCTGGCAATGCCATCGGCCTGGTCGGGATCGACCGTCTGCGGCGTCAGGCCGGCAAGGCCGAGCATGACGGCGCGATCACTGCCGTGGCCAATACCGGTGTAGGCGAGTGACCCGTGCAGACTTGCGCCAAGCCGATCGACCTTGACGCCCGCCGGACGCGGCCAGTCATTTCCCGCGACCTCGTCGAGAAACCGCGCAGCGGCTGTCATCGGCCCCATCGTGTGCGAACTCGAGGGTCCTATGCCGATCTTGAACAGGTCGAAAACCGAAAGGAACACGCGGCGTTGTCTCCTGGCGTCAGGTCGATGACTACATATAGGAATTCCCACGATGTTTCCGCTCTTTTGGAAATCGCGGCGCTGCACCCGCCGACCTTGTTTGCTCCGGCAGCGACATTGGTGCCTTATCGCTGTAGGCGGACATCGAAGCGATCGCGCTGAATGTGCTAAATTCAGGCATGGGCGATTCCCTCGATCTTTCGACAGCCGATCTCGCGGCGCTGGCCTTCTTCCTCGTCGCGTGGCTGCTGCACACGTTCGCCTCCGACGGCAAGCTGGTCAGCCGCATGTCACTGACGACGGCGATGAATGCACAGCGGCAAGCCTGGATGCGGACCATGGCCGAGCGCGAGATCCGCATCGTCGATACCGCCATCATGAGCGGGCTGCAGCAAGGCACCGCCTTCTTCGCCTCCAGCTCGCTGATCGCCATCGGCGGCTGTTTTGCCCTGCTCGGCGCATCCGACCGGGTTCTTGAAGTGCTCAGCGACCTGCCCCTGGGTGGCGCGCCGTCGCGCGCGGCCTTCCAGATAAAGGTGTTCGGGCTGGTGCTGATCCTGGCGTTTTCGTTCTTCAAATTCGGCTGGGCGTACCGGCTGTTCAACTATTGCACGATCCTGATCGGCGCCGTGCCGATCCCGCATGGCGAAGCCTCACGCAATCCGGTCACCGAAACGGCGGTGTGGCGTGCGGCGCAAATGAACATGCTGGCCGGAAAGCACTTCAACTCCGGCCTGCGCGGCGTGTTCTTCTCGATCGGTTATCTCGGCTGGTTCGTCGACCCAATGGTGTTCGTGTTGTCGACGCTGTTGCTGCTGGCCGTTCTGGTGCGGCGCCAGTTCTTCTCGGCCGCCAGGCAGGCGGTGATCGGTCAGCCGCCTGGAAAAGGCTGATCGATCCGGCCTGACAGCCAGTAGGCAAAAAGCCCGATCCATTCGCGGATGGCCATGGTGGCGGCCTGCAGCGAATCGGCTGGATTGTCGCGGAACAGGCCGATGCCTTCTTTGCCCGAGGTGCGATAGTCGACCGGCCAGGGAACAGTCGCAAAGCCGGCCTTGTCGAACAGCGCCTTGGCGCGCGGCATATGGAAGGCCGAAGTCACCAGCAGCCAGGTCTCGCCGGGCTTCGGCGTTAGCAACTCCTTGGTGAAGACCGCGTTCTCATAGGTGTTGCGGGACTTGTTCTCCAGGATCAGACGATCGGCGGCCACGCCAAGCGCGGTGAGCAGGCGCGGCGCGGTTGCGGCATCGCCCTCGCCATCGAGAAACAACGCGCCGGTGCCGCCGGAGACGACCACCTTGGCGGTAGGAAAGCGCCGGGCCAGAACTGCGGTCTCGACCATCCGATCTCCGCTGCTGTTCAACTCATAGCCGCCGCGCGCCAGATTGATGGCGCCCTCGAAGCCGCCGCCGAGCACGACGATGCCGTCGACCTTTGCCGGCAGCGGCGGGCGCGCGAAGCGCTCTTCCAGCGGATTGAGCATCATGGCGCCGAGCGACGTCCACGCTGACAGCGCAAGGACCAGAAATGCCAGCACGCTGCCGGTAGCCGCCAGCCGCCGGCGCGCGATCATGGCCGCGAGCAATCCCGCCAGCAGCAGAAAGATCGCCAGGTTCAGCGGCTGGATGAAGAACCAAAAGATCTTGGACAGGTAGAAGAACATCGCTCACCCCATTGCAGCGCCGCGCGGGCGTGCGCGCTCAAAGGACGCTAACACTTTGATTTTGCGCAGGATCCTTCCGAAAATCGATTCGACTTTCAGGGCATGCGCTAGACGAGCGACGTCCCTACCACCACTTCTCCGGCTGGAACGTGCCTGCGGCCTGCTCGATGACGGCAGCGGTCTGGAACAGGGTTTCCTCATCGAACGGCCGGCCGATCAGCTGCAGGCCGAGCGGCAGGCCCTTGGCGTCGAGCCCGGCGGGCACAGCGATGCCCGGCAGGCCCGCCATGTTCACAGTGACGGTGAAGATGTCGTTCAGGTACATCTTGACCGGATCGGCAGCCATGTCCTCGTCGGCGATGCCGAAGGCGGCGGACGGCGTTGCCGGGGTCAGGATGACATCGACGCCGGCGGCGAAGACAGTCTCGAAATCCCGCTTGATCAGATTGCGCACCTTCTGCGCCTGCAGATAGTAGGCGTCGTAATAGCCGGCCGACAGCACATAGGTGCCGATCATGATGCGGCGCTTGACCTCGCGGCCGAAACCCGCGGCGCGGGTCTTCTCATACATGTCGACGATATCCTTGCCCGGCACGCGCAAGCCGTAGCGGACGCCATCATAGCGGGCGAGGTTGGACGAAGCCTCGGCCGGCGCCACGATGTAATAGGCGGGCAGCGCGTATTTCGTATGCGGCAGGGAAATGTCGACGATCTCGGCGCCGGCGTCCTTCAGCCAGGCAATGCCCTTCTGCCACAGCGCTTCGATCTCTTCGGGCATGCCGTCGACGCGGTATTCCCTGGGAATGCCGACCTTCATGCCCTTGATCGGCTTGCCGATCACCGCCTCATAATCCGGCACCGGCCGGTCGACCGACGTCGTGTCCTTCGGATCGACAGAGGCCATCGATTTCAACAGGATCGCGGCATCGCGTACGTCGCGCGCGATCGGGCCGGCCTGGTCGAGCGACGAGGCGAACGCGACGATACCCCAGCGTGAGCAGCGGCCATAGGTCGGCTTGATGCCGACCGTCCCGGTGAAGGCGGCCGGCTGGCGGATCGAGCCGCCAGTGTCCGTCGCGGTCGCGCCGGCGCACAGGAAGGCGGAGACTGCCGTGGCCGACCCGCCAGAAGAGCCACCCGGCACCAACTGCGCATTGTCCAGGCTGCGCACGGTCCTCGTGCCGCCGGCCGAAACGAAGCCGCCGTCGCCCTGATGCGTCGTGGGCATCACCGCAGTATCGAGGCGCGAGCGCCGCCACGGATTGATGACCGGGCCATAGTAGGACGTCTCGTTGGACGAGCCCATGGCGAACTCGTCCATGTTGAGTTTGCCGAGCATAACGGCGCCGTCGGCCCACAGATTTAACGTAACGGTCGATTCGTAGCGCGGCTTGAACCCGTCGAGCACATGGCTGCAAGCCTGCGTGTGGACGCCTTCGGTGCCGAACAGGTCCTTGATCCCCAACGGAATGCCTTCCAGCGCACCGCCCTCGCCCTTGACCAGCCTGGCGTCGGACGCCTTGGCCATGTCGCGCGCCTTGTCGCCGGTCACGGCGACATAGGCATTGAGCGCCGGATTGGCGCGCTCGATAGCGCCGAGATAGGCCTCGGTGATCTCGGTCGCGGTGATTTCCTTGTCGCGCAGCTTGGCGCGGGCCTGTGAAATCGTCAGCTGGGTCAGGTCGCTCATCAAAGGCTCTTTTCGTAAAACACCGACCACTCAGAATCGGGATAATCCAGCACCGGGCCGCAGCGCGAAAACCCGGCGCGTTCGTAGACTGTCCACGCCGCGGGATGACGATCGCCCGTCTCCAGCACCAGGCGCTTCAGCCCCTCGTTGCGCGCCAGCGATTCGACCCGCTCAACGATTTTCGCGCCGATCTTCTGCCCGCGATGCGACGGCCTGATATACATGCGCTTGACCTCGCCAATGGCGCCGTCATGACGCTTCAGCGCGCCGCAGCCAATGGCCAGGCCATTATCGCGGGCGATGAAAACCGTCGTGTCCTCACCGGCCATCTGCTCGACCGTCAAATGATAGCAATGCTCCGGCGGCGTCAGTTCGAGCAAGGTCTCGTTGAGTTCCGTGACCAGCCTGCGCACGTCGTCCTGGAGCGGCTTCTCAATGGCGATCTCGATTGCCATCGGCCGGTTTACTCCACGACCTTCGGCACGAGGAAGAAATTCTCTTCGGTCGCCGGCGCGTTAGAGACGATGTCGGCCGCCTTGCCGCCGTCGGTGACGACATCGCTGCGCTTCTTCATGTCCATCGGCGTCACCGAGGTCATTGGTTCGACACCGGAAACATCGACCTCGTTCAGCTGCTCGACGAAGCCCAGAATGGCGTTCAGCTCGCCGGTCATCCGTTCGGCGTCTTCTTCGCTCACCGCGATGCGGGCGAGATGCGCGACGCGCTTCACTGTCTGAAGATCTACGGACATGTTTTTGCCTCGGGGAAAACCAGTTCGGGCTATAGCGGCGCCGCGCGCGCTGCGCAACATGCATCGTGCGAGAGACCAGGCTGTGCCGGCGGCCCGCTCGTGGGCCCTCAGAATACGTCTATGGCAGAGCCACGCCTTCGCACAGATAGTAGCTGCCGCTGTTGCCGCTTGCTTCGCTTTCGTCGTCGACGGGCCGAACCGACACGAGATCGATCTGCTTGGCGTTCATTTGCGTCACGGAGAGAACGTCGGGAAAGACATAACCCGGTTCCTGGCAGATGGCCGTCACCGCCCAGCTCGGCGAAGCCGTGGCCTTGCTGATCTGCAGAAACTCGCAATTGTATTCGACGCTCTGCAGGCCGTGCGCCGAAAGCACGATGTTCCCTGCGTCGATCAGCGTTTGCAGCGTGTCCTTTTTGGCCTGTTTGCAAAGCTCCTCGGATTGCAGGTAGACGCCCTCGATGAAATCATTCGCGGCGAGCGCGGGCGACGCCGCGACCAACATCGATACACAAAGAGATTTCCTCAAAGCCATGGTTTCATTCCGCTTTAGCTGTGCCTAGATCGTAATCGTCTCACCGATGTCAGGCAATGCCACCGTCACGCCGGACCCTTCCATGCCGGCCCCGAACTTGTCGGCGGTCGGGTCGATCATCGGAAACGTGCCGAAGTGACAGGGAACCACGGTGTCGAATTTGAAGAAGCGCCGGCAGGCAAGTGCAGCCACCGCGCCGCCCATGGTGAAGCGGTCGCCGATCGGCACCAGGCCGACCTTGGGTTCATGCAACTCGTTGATCAGCGCCATGTCGGAGAAGATGTCGGTGTCGCCCATGTGATAGAGCGTCTTGTCTTCCGGGAAATGCAGGACGAGGCCGCCCGGATTGCCGAGATAGGTGTTCTGGCCGCCCTCGCCGGGGAACGAGGATGAGTGCAGCGCCTGGACAAAAGTGGTGGTGAAGCTGCCGCAATCGACGGTGCCGCCGATGTTGCCCGGGTTGATCTTCTTGTCGCTGACACCCTTGCCGACCAGATACATGCAGATCTCGAAATTGGCGACCAATTGGGCGCCGCTTTTGCCGAGCACTTCCACGGCGCCGCTGATGTGGTCGCTATGGCCATGCGTCAGCAGCACATGCGTGATCCCCTCGGCCGGTCCCTCCCAGCCGCCCGTCCAGGACGGATTGCCGATCAGATAGGGATCGATGAGGATCTTGGCATCAGCGGTCTCGATGCGAAAGGCCGAGTGGCCGTACCAGGTCAGTTTCATGAATGCATTCCTCGATTTTTATCTTGCCAAAGGATAGAACGCCGACGGCCCGGAGATCAAAGGGTTACTGTGTCCGCCACGCGTTTGACAAAACACGTGGTGGTGAAAGGCGAAGGACGGCCGGTGGGCATTATCACGATCGAGGAATTGCCGGCGCGGCTAACCGGCGGCAAGACGCTGGCGGGGCTTGACCTCGGCGACAAGACGATCGGCGTCGCGGTCTCGGACCAGAGGTTTTCCTTCGCCCATCCGCGCCCGGTCATCATGCGAAGGAAATTCTCGCTCGATGCGGCGGTGCTGCTCGCCTTGCTGCGGAAGGAGAATGCCGGCGCGGTGGTGATTGGGCTGCCGATCAATATGGACGGTTCGGAAGGGCCGCGTGCGCAGAAATCGCGCGCCTTCGTCCGCAACATGGCCCAGATGAGCGACCTGCCCTTCGTGCTCTGGGATGAAAGACTATCGACGGTCGCGGCCGAAAGGACGCTGATCGAGATGGATTTCTCGCGCCGCAAGCGCGCCGGCAAGATCGATTCGGCGGCAGCCGCGTTTATTCTGCAGGGAGTTTTGGACCGGCTTCAGTCGCTCCACGCATCCGCTCGAACGGAACCGGACCCGCCCAGCGCTGTCTGACCCAGCCGGCGATTTCGCGGCGACGGCGGAAGGCCCAAAGCGCCATCAGCAACAACCCGTCGAAGACGCACGTCTTCGCCACCATGCCGGGAATGATCGCCGGATCGATGCCGAGCATCTGGCCATAGAGTTGGAAGAAGAAGTCGTGCATCTGTCGGCTGAGCATCGTGTAGCCGAAATTGATGTCATTGGCCGACAGATAGAACCAGCCCCAGAAAATCGCCATCGGCGCCGCCCAAAATCCGAAGATGTAGCGCATCAGCGACCTCCCCTGGGATTGGAGCCGGTCTTGGAGACCGTTCGGCCTGATATGAGTGAAAGCAGCGAATTGTGGGCCGCGGCTTTTGCCATGCCATGCGCGACGGCATGGATCTCGCTTTCGCCGGAAGCCGCTGCCGCAACCACGGACCGCCGCTCGGCAAGCATGGCGACATAGGACGCCAGAAGTGCCGCCAGTTGCACGGCGACAGCCATGAACAGCCCGTTGATGCCTTGCGCGGCGCCACCGACGACGATCAGCGACAACACGCCGGACGCGCATATGAAGGCGATGCGGGCGACGCTGTCGGCGCCCGCGCTGGTCGCGTCGTTGACCAGGGCTTCGACAAAGGCCCAGAAAAACAGAACCGCGACGACAAGCAATGCGGTGGCGAGCGGCGCCACGACGACGAAATTGTCGAGGTCGACGAAGCGGGTACCCTCGATTGTAGTGCCCAGCACGCCGAGCGCCGCCGCCACACCCCGGTTTCCGTCGATGCAGATTAGCGCAAGCAGGGCGAAAACAATCGCCCAGTGCAAGGCCAGAAAAGAGGTCAGTACCTGTCGCATCGGTGTTCCTGCTTCGCAAAGCAAGAGACGGCCAATCTGAACCATTCCCTGCTTGCACTAGGACAGTGGGCCTTGCCGTCCGCCATCGCAATGGAAACCATTTGTTAAGGTTAACGGCGATTAGCCATACGCGTGAAGATGCCCGCCAACGCGTCAAAACTGTGGATGGCGCCGGTTTTTGCGATGCTCGCGGCTCAGTTCACCGGCGGATAGAGCGTGTCGATGATCATGCGTGCATCGTGGCGCGAATCGATCATGCCATAGGTGTTGCGCCATTGGCCGGCCAAACGCGTCTCGACGAAAGCGTCGGCGATCCGCCCTGCCCCCAGACGGCGCAATTCCGCCGCCGCAGCCGACAGCGCCAGCTGCTCGGTCAGCAGCCGGGCAGAACCTTCGTCGGTTGAGGCAACCTGCATCGCCGCCTTCAGCACGCCGATCGTGCCGCGTCCGCCGGCGCCGAGATCACGGTCGATGCCGGCCAGCACATCCTCGAACAGGCCGGGCGCACGGCCGAGCACGCGCAGCACATCAAGCGCCATGACATTGCCCGAGCCTTCCCAGATCGCGTTGACCGGGGCCTCGCGATAGTAGCGGGCGAGTGGCGCCTCCTCGACATAGCCATTGCCGCCGAGGCACTCCATAGTCTCATAGAGCAAAGGCGGCGCGATCTTGCAGACCCAGTATTTGACGACCGGCGTCATGGCCCGAGCAAACGCCGCCTCGCCGCGATCGCTGGCCGCCTCGTCGAAGGAGCGCGCCAACCGGAACGACAGCGCGGTGGCGGCGGCGACATCGAGCGCCATGTCGGCCAGAACGCGCTGCATCAACGGCTGCTCGATCAGGGTCGAACCGAACACCTGGCGATGGCGGGCGTGGTGAACGGCCTCGGCCAGGCCCGCGCGCATGATCGCCGACGATGCGATGGCACAATCGAGCCGGGTCAGGGTGACCATGTCCATGATCGTCTTCACACCGGCACCGGCTTCGCCGACCATCTCGCCGATGGCATTGACAAATTCGACTTCGGAGGAGGCGTTGGAACGATTGCCGAGCTTGTCCTTCAGCCGCTGAAAGCGGAAGCCGTTGCCCGAACCGTCACCGAGAACGCGCGGCACGAGGAAGCACGATAGTCCCTCAGGCGCCTGCGCCAGCACCAGGAAGGCATCCGACATCGGCGCGGACATGAACCATTTGTGCCCGTTCAGACGATAAAAACCGCTGCCGGCGCGTTCCGCCCTCGTCACATTGGCGCGCACATCGGTGCCGCCCTGTTTCTCGGTCATGCCCATGCCGAGGGTCAGCCCGGTCTTCTCGACCGGCGGTTTCTGGCTCTGGTCGTATTTGCGCGTCGTCACGCGCGGCGCCCATTCGCGAAACAGTTTCGGGCTGGCCATCAAGGCCGCCAGCGAAGCGTTGGTCATGGTGATGGGGCACAGATGCCCGGTCTCCAGCTCCGCCGTCAGATAAAACCGGGCGGCACGGACCTGATGGCGGCGGCCGATCTCGGTGTCGCCGTTCTCCCACACCGAGGAATGCAGCCCGTTGGCCACAGAGCGGCGCATCAAGGCGTGATAGGCGGGATGGAACTCGACCACGTCGATGCGCCGTCCCTGGCGATCATGCGTCCTGAGCTTCGGCGTCTCGACATTGGCGAGGCGCGCCAATTCCTGCGCCTCCTGCGTCAGCACAAAGCGGCCGAGACCATCGAGTTCCCGGCGCACCGGATCGGAAAAACGCTCCGCTAGCTGGATCAGCAACGGATCGCCCCGCCAGGCGTTGCCGCCCGTCAGCGGCGGCGGCTGGTTCGTCACGTCGTCGGTCACGCCCAATCCTTCTATCGTCAGAAAGCCACGAATCCGGGGCTGTCGGCTAGATATAGCCAAGCCATGCAGCGCGCGCGATGAAAATACCGGCCGATACAATCGGCTATCTACACGAAAAAATTGAGGAGAACGGCTACAATGCAAAGCTGGCGCTTGCAGCCGCAAAGTCTCCACCCTATAGCAGCGCCTTGAGATGACCGACGCTTCGTCCCCCTATCCTCATCGCCATCTTCTGGGCATCCGCGACCTTTCCCCCGCCGATATCGAGCTGTTGCTCGACAGGGCGGACCGGGCGGTCGCGATCTCGCGGCAGTCGGAGAAGAAAACCTCGACGCTGCGCGGTCGCACACAGATCAACCTCTTCTATGAAGCCTCGACGCGCACACAGTCGTCGTTCGAGCTTGCCGGAAAGCGGCTCGGCGCCGATGTCATGAACATGTCGGTGGCAAGCTCTTCGGTGAAGAAGGGCGAAACGCTCATCGACACGGCGATGACGCTGAACGCCATGCGGCCCGACATCCTGATCATCCGCCACCAATCGGCCGGTGCTGCCGCCCTTCTGGCGCAGAAGGTCGGCTGCTCCGTCGTCAACGCCGGCGACGGCGCGCATGAACACCCGACACAGGCGCTGCTCGATGCGCTGACCATTCGTCGCGCCAAGGGTCCGCTGTCGAAGCTCATCGTGGCAATCTGCGGCGACATCCTGCATTCGCGCGTGGCGCGTTCCAACATCATGCTGCTCAACGCGCTCGGCGCGCAGGTGCGCGTCGTCGCTCCGTCGACGCTGCTGCCCACCGGCATCGAGAAGATGGGCGTCATCGTAACCCGTTCGATGGCCGAAGGCCTCAAGGACGCCGACGTGGTGATGATGCTGCGCCTGCAGCGCGAGCGCATGGAAGGCGCTTTCGTGCCTTCGGTGCGCGAATATTTCCGCTATTTCGGCCTCGATGCGGAAAAACTGAAGGCCGCCAAGGACGACGCGCTGGTGATGCACCCCGGGCCGATGAACCGCGGCGTCGAGATCGCCTCGGAAATCGCCGACGGTCCGCAGAGCGTCATCCAGGAACAGGTCGAGATGGGCGTCGCCGTGCGCATGGCGGTGATGGAAGCGCTTCTTGACCCGCGCCGTAATCAAGAGGGCCGCGGGGTATGAGCATAACGGTCTTTGAGCGCGCCCGCATTATCGACCCCTCGCGCGGCATCGATGAAGTCGGCGCCGTCTTCGTCGATGGCCGCAAGATCGTAGCCGCCGGCAAAGCAGCGCTGAACCAGGGCGCGCCCGAGGGCGCCACCGTTATCGACTGCGCCGGCAAGGCGATCATTCCAGGCCTGATCGACGGCCGTGTCTTCATCGGCGAACCGGGCGGCGAGCATCGCGAGACCATTGCGTCGGCAAGTGTCGCGGCGGCGGCCGGCGGCGTCACATCCATCGTCATGATGCCCGATACCGATCCGGTGATCGACAATGTGGCGCTGGTCGAATTCGTGCTGCGCACCGCCAAGGACACGGCCATCGTCAACGTCTTTCCGGCTGCGGCGATCACCAAGGGCCTCGACGGGCGCGAAATGACCGAGTTCGGCCTGCTGCGCGAAGCCGGCGCCGTCGCCTTCACCGATGGCCGTCACACCATATCGAGCGCGCTGGTGATGCGCCGCGCGCTGACCTATGCGCGCGACTTCGGCGCCACCATCGTGCATGAGACGCAGGATGCGGACCTCGGTTCATCCGGCGTGATGAATGAAGGCCTCTACGCCAGTTGGCTCGGCCTCTCCGGCGTTCCGCGCGAAGCCGAATCCATCCCGCTGGAGCGCGATCTGGCCTTGGCCCGGCTGACGCGTGGTTCGTACCATGCAGCAAAGATCTCGACGGCGATGGCGGCAAACGCCATAACGCGTGCGAAAGCCGACGGCGCGACGGTGACGTCAGGCGTGGCGATCCACAATCTGTCGCTGAATGAAAACGATGTCGGCGAATACCGCACCTTCTTCCGCCTGACGCCACCTTTGCGCGCCGAGGAAGACCGGTTGGCGATGATCGAGGCGGTCAGGGACGGCACGATCGACATCATCGTCTCCTCGCATGATCCGCAGGATGTCGACACCAAGCGCCTGCCCTTCGCCGATGCGGCGGCCGGCGCCATAGGGTTGGAGACGCTTCTGGGCGCCGCACTGCGGCTCTACCACAATGGCGATGTGCCGTTGCTCCGGCTGATCGAAACCCTGTCCACCGCTCCCGCAAAACTGTTCGGCCTGCCCGGCGGCACGCTGAAGCCGGGCGCTGTCGCCGATCTTGCGCTTGTCGACCTCGACGGACCCTGGATCGTCAGCGAAAGCGGCATTCGTTCGCGGTCGAAAAACACCTGTTTCGAAGGCGCGCGACTGCAAGGCAAGGTCTTGCAAACGCTGATTGCGGGCCGCACAGTGTTTTCCGCCTGAACCGGCCACGGCGCACCGCGCCTGATCCGGCCGAACTGGGGAAATGCGGGGGAAACAATGATTTACAGCCTCATCCCAGCGCTCGTGTTCGGCTATTTGCTTGGCTCGATTCCGTTCGGGCTCCTGCTCACTCGCGCCGCTGGCCTTGGCGATGTGCGCAAGATCGGCTCCGGCAATATCGGCGCCACCAACGTTCTGCGCACCGGCAACAAGGGCCTTGCCGCCGCGACGCTGCTACTCGACGCGCTGAAGGGCACGGCCGCCGTGCTGATAGCAGGCCATTTCGCGCCTGACCTGGCGATCTGGGCCGGTCTCGGCGCCTTTCTCGGTCATCTCTTCCCGGTCTGGCTCGGTTTCAAGGGCGGCAAGGGCGTCGCCACCTATCTCGGTGTGCTGATCGGCCTTGCCTGGCAGGTGGCGCTGATCTTCGCCGTCGCCTGGCTGGTGATGGCATTCCTCTTCCGGTATTCCTCGCTTGCGGCGCTGACAGCGGCGGTCATCGTGCCGATCGCCCTCTATGTGCTGAGCACACCACAGAATGCGGCCTTGTTCGTGGTGATGAGCATCATCGTTTTCATCAAGCACCGGGAAAACATTTCGCGCCTGCTTACCGGCACCGAGGGCAAGATCGGAGCCAAGGGGTGAGCGAGCCTGCCGCCGTGGTGAGTGGGCCGGCCGCCGGGCCGCGGCTCAGCGACCGGCAGCGGCTGAGCTGGCTGCGGCTGATCCGCACCCAGAATGTCGGCCCCGCATCCTTTCGCGACCTCATCAACCGTTTCGGTTCGGCCGAGGTGGCGCTGGAGATATTGCCGGAACTGATGATTTCGGGCGGCGCCATCCGGATCGCTCGCATCCCTTCCGTTGCCGAAGCCGAGGCGGAACTGGAACTAGCCGGAAAGGCCGGCGCCCGCTTTGTCGGGATCGGTGAGACAGACTACCCACCCCTGTTGCGCAACATGGACCATCCGCCGCCCCTGCTGGCGGTAAAGGGCAACGCAGCTGTTTTCCGGCTGCCGGGTGTCGCCATCGTCGGGGCACGCAACGCGTCGCTGGCCGGCATCAAGATGGCACGCATGCTGGCAGCCGACCTCGGCCGCGACGGCTACGCAATCGTCTCCGGCCTGGCGCGCGGCATCGACACCGCGGCGCATCAGGGCAGTCTTGCGACCGGCACGATCGGCGTCCTGGCTGGCGGTCTCGACCTGCCTTACCCGCCTGAAAATGCCGGCCTGTGCGAGGAAATCGCCGAGCGTGGCGCCATCATTTCGGAGATGCCGTTCGGCTGGCAGCCGCGCGCCCAGGATTTTCCGCGCCGCAACCGCCTTGTTGCGGGTGCGGTCCTTGGGCTGGTGGTGGTCGAGGCAGCGCAACGCTCCGGCTCCCTGATCAGCGCCAGGCTTGCCGGCGAAATGGGCCGGCTGGTCTTTGCCGTGCCGGGCTCACCGCTCGATCCACGCGCCGCCGGTACCAACGGCCTGCTCAAGGATGGTGCCACCCTGGTCACCGAGGCATCGGATATTTCCAGGGCGATCGCCCCGCTGACCGGCATGCGGGCGCCCGACGTGCCGCCGTTCGAAGAGCCGCCCGACTTCTCGGCCACACCACCGCCCGGCGAAAGCGACCGCGCCCGCGTCATCGAGGCGCTCGGCCCGACGCCAGTGGCGGTCGACGAGATCATCCGCCACACCGGCCTGCACCCGGCCCAGGTCTTCATGGTGCTGCTGGAACTCGACCTCGCCGGCCGGCTCGAACGCCACGCCGGCGCCAATGTTTCGCTGGTGTTCGGGGAGCCTTCGGTCTGACGCTGTTCGCATTTTCGCGCCGCCGAACTCCTTCGAGAAGCTCGGCGAGGATGGCCTTTTCAGCCGGCTTTCCGCTTTGCCGCGCCTGTGCTCATCTGTTCGACGCCAAGACCGGCCGGCGGATTGTAGGGCAAAGGTCTGATATCCCGAGGCAAAGGTCTCAAGCAAAAGTTGGCTCTTGCCACTCGCGTCCGTTGGCACCAATCTCGCTCAGCCGCTCATCGGTGGATGTCGGCATGACAGGATCTTGCCATGACACGCGATCCGATGCTCGCCCACCTTCGATCCGCCGACGCGGTCGCGCGCGAGGCGGCGGCGCATGGGCATCATCCGTTTGGTTGCGTGCTGGTCGGGCCGGACGATCGGGTGCTGATGCGGCAAGGCAATCTCGACACGGTGCGCCACGCCGAGACGGAGCTCGCCCGGCGCGCCGCGGCAGCCTACGAGCCGGAGTTCTTATGGCAATGCACGCTGGTCTCAACCGGTGAGCCCTGCGCGATGTGCACCGGAACGCTCTACTGGGCGAATATCGGCCGGCTGGTCTACGGCTTCGAGGAGACCGAGCTGCTGGCGCTCACCGGGGATCACGCAGAGAATCCGACGATGAGCCTCTCTTCGCGCACCGTCCTCGACTCTGGCCAGAAAAAGATCGAGGTCTTTGGCCCCTTCCCAGAAATCGCCGACGAGATGCTCGCACCGCACCGCGATTTCTGGAAGCGCTGACGGCTTCGAGCCAGTTGTGGTGTGCCCTTCCCGAGAGATGGGTGACAGTTTATCGCGTGGATTTGGTGAGCGCGATGGGATTCGAACCCATGACCTACTGATTAAAAGTCAGTTGCTCTACCGGCTGAGCTACGCGCTCCCGCGGGCGAAAGGCGGCCCTCGAAATTGCGCGGAACATAGGGAGAGTGCCTCGACCGGTCAACCGGAAAAAGAGGGCTCGCAAACACGGGCGGCTTCGCCCTGTCGCGACACTTGCCAGCCGCGCCATCGGTGGGAGAACAGCCAAGGGAACACTGGCATTTCTGCCCGACAGCGGCATCCAGTCTGGGGAACAATTGTATGCGCCGCTCGTTTTCCCGGCACAGGGACGTCCGCCAAACTATCGAGGAGAAGACCAATGAACAGAATCACAACGAGCCTGCTGGCGGCCACTCTCTCCGTCACATTCGTTGCGGCGGAGGCGGTGTCCGTTAATGCCCAACCGAACTATGTGCCGCAATCCCAGGTCGCGGTGCCGGATGTGCAGACAGTCCAGTACCGGGAGTGGCGCAAGGACCGCCACAATCGCAATTTTTCGCGTGACCGCAGTTTTTCGCGTGACCGCAATTTTTCCCGCAATCGCGGCGCGTATTGGAACGGCCATCGCGGCTATCGCGAATATCGCCCCGGCTACCGTCGTCACGGCGATTATTGGTTCCCGCTTGCCGCCTTCGCTACCGGCGCGCTGATTACCGGCGCAATCATCAACAACGAAAACAACCGCGTCTACGGAGGCAACGCCCACGTCCAATGGTGCTACGACCGCTATCGCAGCTACCGTGCTTCGGACAACACGTTCCAGCCGAATTACGGCCCTCGCAAGGAGTGCCGTTCGCCTTACTGATCAAGGCGCGTTTAAGTAGCTGAGATGCGTTAGTGGAGCTCGCGCCGGCAGCGGCGCGGGCTTTTGATCGTTTGGCCGGAAGACGAACAGTTGCCGTCAGTTTGCCCAGTTGATGCTCTTGAGCATCAGATAAAAGCCACCGCCGTCCTCTCTGCTGGGACAACGATAGATACCCAACCCATTGCAGATACGGGCCATCACCGCACTGAGTTCCCAACCAACCACTTCCAGCGCATTGTCCGCATCCGTCGCATAGGCTTGGGCCAGTTCGTCGATGCCATTCTGCTCTCCGAAGGATCGGACTAGCTTTGCATCGCTGAGGAGCTCGCTGGGCAGGCTGGAATTTGCCCAAGCCCACAGCCAGCTTCCGGCCTCCGTGCTCGTTGAGCCGACAATCTGGATTTCGGTGACGACCTTGGCGACCCCGTCTTGCGAGAACAGAAGCGTTCCGGCCGTCAGGTCATAGTCATAGCGCAACCAGCTACCGAGGTGGAGATCTTTTTTCAAGCGTGCATTCTTGGCCTTCAGCTGTTCGATAGCCTCGTCGCGCCAAGCAGGATACCAGTCTGGCTGCATTCCTCGCGCCCCATCACCCGCCACTGATGGCTGTTTATGACACGCTGAGCGTCCTGCGCACAGCATCGCGCCAACCAGCGAGCTTGGCTGCGCGCACGGAGCCATCCATGTCCGGCTTGAAGCGCCGTTCGAGTGCCCAACTCTTCGCAAACTTCTTGGCATCCGGCCACACACCTGCCTTCGAGCCGGCCAGCCAGGCGGCACCGAGCGCCGTCGTCTCCAGAATGGTCGGGCGGTCGACCGGTGCATCGAGGATGTCGGCCAGACGCTGCATCGTCCAGTCCGACGCCACCATGCCGCCATCGACACGCAGCACTGTCTTGGCCGAAGCGCCTTTCCAGTCCTTGCGCATGGCGTCGAGCAGGTCGCGCGTCTGGTAGGCCACGGCTTCCAGGGCGGCGCGGGCAAACTCCGCCGGGCCGGAATTGCGGGTCAGCCCAAAGATGGCGCCGCGTGCTTCGGCATCCCAATGCGGCGCGCCCAGCCCGACGAAGGCGGGCACCAGATAGACATTTTGCGTCGGATCAGCCTCGGCCGCCAATTTGCCGCTCTGCTCGGCCTTGCCGATCACCTTGACGCCGTCGCGCAGCCACTGCACCGCGGCCCCTGCAATGAAGATCGAACCTTCCAGCGCATAGGTCGTCTTGCCGTTCAGCCTGTAGGCGATAGTGGTCAGCAGCCGGTTTTTCGAGCGCACCAGGTCGCTACCCGTGTTGAGCAGCGCAAAGCAGCCGGTGCCGTAGGTCGATTTCATCATGCCTGGCTCGAAGCAGGCTTGGCCGATGGTTGCCGCATGCTGGTCGCCGGCGACACCGAGGATTCTTATCTCGGCGCCAAAGAGATTTTTCTCCGTGATTCCATAGTCATCGGCGCAGTCTTTCACCTCGGGAAGCATTTTTGCCGGGATGTTGAGGATCGACAGCAGCTCGTCGTCCCAGGCATTCTCAGCGATGTTGTAGACCAGCGTGCGCGAGGCGTTGGTGGCGTCCGTGGCGTGGACCTTGCCGCCGGTCAGCCGCCAGATCAGGAAACTGTCGATGGTGCCGGCGAGCAGTTCGCCCTTCTCGGCGCGTTTTCTGGCGCCTTTCACCTTGTCCAGCATCCAGGCGATCTTGGTGCCGGAAAAATAGGGATCGAGCAGCAGCCCGGTTTTCTTGGTGAATGTCTTCTCCAACCCTTGCTTCTTGAGTTTCTGGCACAGCGGCGCGGTGCGCCGGTCCTGCCAGACAATGGCATTGTGGATCGGCCTGCCGGTCGCTCTGTCCCAGATGACCACGGTTTCGCGCTGATTGGTGATGCCGATCGCGGCCACGTCGGAAGCATTCCGGCCGGCCTTCTTCAGCGCCGCCTTCACGGTCGACACCACACTCGCCCAGATATCCTCGGGATCGTGCTCGACCCAGCCGGAAGCCGGATAGTGCTGGGCGAATTCCTTTTGCCCGCTGCCGGCGAGCTTCATCTCGCCGTCGAACAGGATCGCCCTGGTCGAAGTCGTGCCCTGGTCGATGGCAAGGATGTATCCGGTCATTCTGCCTCCCCGCTTAGTCTTTTACACAAACAGGGGAGACGGCAACGAGCCGCCTCCCCTAATTTCACACGGGCGCAGACGCCCGCTTAGAACAGCCTTACTTTTGCCAGCTCTTCACCAGCTCGTCGTAATTGATGGTGACCGGCTTTTCCTTCTCGTTCTCGATCTTCAACTGAGGAGCGAGATTGCCCTTCTTGACCGCGTCGGCGTTCCAGTAGGCGAGGTCATGCTCTTCGGCCATCTTCGGGCCGATATCGCCCTGGATGCCGGCCTTTTCCAGGCGTTCCATGACCTTTTCCTGCTCAGAGCAAAGCGAGTCCATCGCCTCCTGTGCCGTCTTGGCACCCGACGACGCATCGCCGATCGCCTGCCACCAGAGCTGTGCCAGCTTCGGATAGTCCGGAACGTTCGTTCCGGTCGGCGACCACTGAACACGGGCCGGCGAGCGGTAGAACTCGATCAGGCCGCCGAGCTTCGGAGCGCGTTCCGTGAAGCTCTTGTCCTGGATCGTCGACTCGCGGATCAGCGTCAGGCCGACATGGCTCTTCTTCACGTCGACCGTCTTCGATACGACGAACTGCGCATAGAGCCAGGCGGCCTTGGCGCGATCGTCAGGCGTGGACTTGAGAAGCGTCCATGAACCCACGTCCTGGTAGCCGAGCTTCATGCCGTCCTTCCAGTAGACGCCATGCGGCGAGGGAGCAAAGCGCCATTTCGGGGTGCCGTCCGCGTTCACGACCGGCAGCCCTTCCTTGACGAAGGAGGCGGTGAAGGCGGTGTAAGTGAACATCTGCTGCGCGACCGTGCCCTGCGACGGGACGGGGCCGGATTCGCCGAACGTCATGCCTTGGGCTTCCGGCGGCGCATAGGCCTTCAGCCAATCCAGGTACTTCTGGATCGAATACACGGAAGCCGGGCCATTGGTGTCGCCGCCGCGCGCGACGCACGAGCCGACAGGCTGCGACTTCTCGTTGACCTTGATGCCCCATTCGTCGACGGGAAGACCGTTCGGCAGGCCCTTATCGCCGTTGCCGGCCATCGACAGCCATGCGTCGGTGAACCGCCAGCCGAGCGACGGGTCCTTCTTGCCGTAGTCCATGTGGCCATAGACCTTCTTGCCGTCGATTTCGCGGCCGGTGAAGAACTCGGCGATGTCCTCATAGGCCGACCAGTTGACCGGAACGCCGAGGTCGTAGCCGTACTTGGCCTTGAAATCGGCCTTGTTCTTCTCGTCGTTGAACCAGTCGTAGCGGAACCAGTAGAGATTCGCGAACTGCTGGTCGGGCAGCTGGTAGAGGTCGCCGTCCGGAGCGGTCGTGAACTTGGTGCCGATGAAGTCGGCGAGGTCGAGGTTGGGATTGGTGACATCCTTGCCCTCATTCGCCATCCACTTGGTCAGGCTGCGCGCCTGCTGGTACCGCCAGTGGGTGCCGATCAGGTCGGAGTCGTTGACGTAGGCGTCGTAAATGTTTTCGCCCGACTGCATCTGCGTCTGCAGCTTCTCGACGACATCGCCTTCGCCGATCAGGTCGTGAGTGATCTTGATGCCGGTGATCGCGGTGAAGGCGGGCGCCAAGACCTTGGACTCATAGCTATGCGTATCGATGGTCTCGGAGACCACCTTGATGTCCATCCCGGCGAAAGGCTTCGCGGCATCGATGAACCATTGCAATTCGGCTTCCTGGGCGCCGCGATCGAGCGTCGACAAGTCCTTGATTTCGGTATCGAGGAAAGTCTTGGCTTCGTCCATTCCGGCATAGGCCTGGCCTGCTCCCCAGAGCAGGACAAGCGCAGTCGTTGATGTTAAAAATTGCCTTCGCATTTCGTTCCTCCACTTTTCAAGTTTCAAGTGCGATCTGGAGCGGCCGTCGGCACGCGGTCGCTCCAACAGTTTCCCCCTCTATACGTAGCGGAACACGCCGACGGCGTAGACTACGGAGAGAGCGAGAGCCCACCACAGGTTGGGTCCGACAAGACCCAGCCAAGCGAGATGGATAAAGGCGCTGCCGAGCAGCGAAACAAAGAGGCGGTCGCCGCGCGTCGTCTCGAAGCGCAGGAGGCCGACCCGGGGATTGCCGCCAGGCGAGGCGTATTCCCAGACCGCCATGCCACAGAGCAGTACCAGGATCGTGATGAAAAAGATCGCCGTTGGCAGCGTCCATGCCATCCAGGTGAGGTTCATGGTCATACCCTCCCTAGGGCAAAGCCCTTGGCGATGTAGTTGCGGACGAACCAGATCACGAGCGCGCCTGGAAGGATGGTGAGCACGCCGGCGGCGGCCAGCACGCCCCAGTCGAGCCCGGAGGCCGAGACCGTACGCGTCATGATCGCCGCGATCGGTTTGGCGGCCGTCGTGGTCAAGGTGCGCGCGATCAGCAGTTCGACCCATGAGAACATGAAGCAGAAGAAGCAGGCCACGCCGACGCCGCTTGCGATCAGCGGCATGAAGATTTTCAGGAAGAAGCGCGGGAAGGAATAGCCATCGATATAGGCGGTCTCGTCGATCTCCTTCGGCACGCCGGACATGAAACCCTCGAGGATCCAGACCGCCAGCGGCACGTTGAACAGGCAGTGCGCCAGCGCCACCGCGATATGCGTGTCGATCAGCCCGAACGCCGAATAGAGCTGGAAGAACGGCAGCGCGAACACTGCCGGCGGCGCCATGCGGTTGGTCAACAGCCAGAAGAAGAGGTGCTTGTCGCCGAGGAACCGGTAGCGCGAGAAAGCGTAGGCCGCCGGCAGCGCCACCGAAACCGAGATCACCATGTTCATGACGACATAGATGATCGAATTGATGTAGCCCTTGTACCAGGACGGGTCGGTGAAGATCACGATGTAGTTGGCCAGGGTCGGGCTCTTCGGCCACAGCGAAAACGCGCCCAGAATCTCCTGATTGGTCTTGAAGCTCATATTGACCAGCCAGTAGATCGGCAGCATCAGAAAGATGATGTAGATCGTTGGCACCAACCACCAGAACCGGGATTCTTCGCCGCGCCGGCGCATCAGCCGCGCAAGCTGGTCCTGCGATAATGTGCTGGCGAGCCCGTCCGAAACCGCCGTCTCACGCACTCGGTCCTGCCTCGTCGTTCCTTCGTTGGCGCCGCTCATCTCAGCGCTCCGCATCGACATTGGTCATGACGGTGTAGAACACCCAAGACAGCAAAAGGATGATCAGGAAGTAGATGATCGACATGGCGGCCGCCGGCCCGAGATCGAACTGACCGATCGCAATCTTGACCAGGTCTATCGACAGGAACGTCGTCGAATTGCCAGGGCCTCCGCCCGTGACGACGAACGGCTCGGTGTAGATCATGAACGAGTCCATGAAGCGCAGCAGCACTGCAATCAGAAGCACGCGGTTCATCTTCGGCAGCTGGATGTAGCGGAACACTGCCCAGCGTGAGGCGCCGTCGATCTTGGCCGCCTGGTAGAAAGCATCGGGGATCGAGACCAGTCCGGCGTAGCAGAGCAGAACGACGAGGCTTGTCCAGTGCCATACGTCCATCAGGATGACCGTCACCCAGGCATCAGTCGGATCGTTGACGTAGTTGTAGTCGAAGCCGAGCGCCGACAGCGTGTAGCCGAGCAGGCCAATGTCGATGCGGCCGAATACCTGCCAAATCGTGCCGACGACGTTCCACGGGATCAGCAGCGGCAGAGCCATCAGCACCAGGCAGACTGGCACGCCCCAGCCTTTCTTGGGCATGTTAAGAGCGATGAAGATGCCGAGCGGAATCTCGATGGCGAGGATGGTTGCGGAAAAGATCAGGTTGCGGACCATCGACAGCCAGAAGCGTTCCGACTCCAGGATTTCGGTGTACCAGTCCGAGCCGTTCCAGAAGAAGACGTTGTTTCCGAACGTGTCCTGCACCGAATAGTTGACCACCGTCATCAGCGGGATCACCGCCGAGAACGCCACCAGCAGAAGAACCGGCAGCACCATGAACCAGGCCTTGTTGTTCCAGGTCTTCTCCATCTAGGCCTCCATCTCGACACGCCAGGAATCGGCATAGATGTTGATGCCGGCCGGGTCGAACCGCACCTTCGGATCGGCGGGCAGGGTCTCGTCCTCACCGATCACGGCAGAAATATCGCGGCCTTCGAGCTTGGCGCGCACCACCTTGTGGCGGCCGAGATCCTCGACCTTGCTGACCTGCACGGCCATGCCTTCGCGGCCGAGCCGGACATATTCGGGACGGATGCCGAGCTCGACGGCGCCGCTGCCTGCCTTTGGCGCGCCCGGCAGTTCGATGCGCTGCGAGCCGAGTGTCGCCGTCTTGCCGTCGATTGCCACCGGCATGACGTTCATGCCCGGCGAGCCGATAAAATAACCGACAAAGGTATGGCGTGGCCGTTCGAACAATTCGGCCGGTGTGCCGATCTGCACGATGCCGCCATCATACATGACCACGACCTGCTCGGCGAAGGTCAGCGCCTCGGTCTGGTCGTGGGTCACATAGACCATGGTGTAGCCAAAGCGGCGGTGCAACTGCTTCAGCTGCGAGCGCAGCACCCACTTCATGTGCGGATCGATGACGGTCAGCGGCTCGTCGAACAGGATGGCGTTGACGTCGGAGCGCACCAGCCCGCGGCCGAGCGAGATCTTCTGCTTCTGGTCGGCGGTCAGGCCCCTCGCCTTCTTCTTCGCCCAGGACGCCAGATCGATCATCTCCAACGTCTCGCGAACCTTGCGGTCGACATCGGCTTCCGGCACGCCGCGGTTGCGCAGCGGGAAGGCCAGATTATCGTAGACGGTCATGGTGTCGTAAATGACCGGGAACTGGAACACCTGCGCGATGTTGCGCTCCTGCGTCGACAAATTGGTCACGTCCTTGCCGTTGAACAGCAACTGGCCATGCGAGGGGTGCAACAATCCCGAAATGATGTTGAGCAGCGTGGTCTTGCCGCAACCGGAGGGCCCGAGCAGCGCATAGGCGCCGCCGTCCTCGAAGACATGATGCACTTCCCGCAGCGCGAAATCGGCATCCTTCTGCGGGTTAGGCAGGTAGGAATGTCGGACATGGTTGACGTCGATGCGTGCCATCTCTTTGCCCTCAAGCCGCCAGCTTCGGCGCAGTCACGGCGCTGCCGTGCTCGTCGAAAACCATGATGTGGCGCGGATCGATGAACACCTCGACCACCTCGTCTGGCTCGAAATGCCTGATACCATGGGTCAGCATGACCCAGCGCGCATCGGCAAAATCGAGATGGATGAAGCTCTCCGATCCGGTGATCTCGGTGATCGTCACCTTGGCACGCACCGGCACCGCCGCCGCATTGGGCCGCTCGAGCGACAGGTGGTGCGGCTGAAAACCGATCGTATAGATGGCGTCGGCAATGCCGGAGAGTTCGGCCGGCACCGGCAGGTTCACGCCGCCCTCGAGCAGGAAATCCCGACCCTTCTTGGCGAGCACGATGGTGTTGAGCGGCGGATCGGAAAACGTCCTGGCTGTCACCAGATCTACCGGCTTGCGGAACACCTCGATGGTCGGTCCGAACTGGGTGATCCGCCCTTCAGAAAGCGTCGCCGTGTTGCCGCCGAGCAGCAGCGCTTCGTGCGGCTCGGTCGTGGCATAGACGAAGATTGTGCCGGCGGCGGCGAATATCCTGGGCAATTCGGCGCGCAGTTCCTCGCGCAATTTGTAGTCGAGATTGGCGAGCGGTTCATCGAGCAGGACCAGGCTTGCGTTCTTGACGATGGCGCGCGCCAGCGCGGTGCGCTGCTGCTGGCCGCCCGACAGGCTGAGCGGCGTGCGGTCGAGATAGGGTGTCAGCTTGAGAAGAGCGGCGGCTTCACGCACCTGGCTGTCGATCCTGGCCTGCTCGATGCCGGCCACCCGCAGCGGCGAAGCGATGTTCTCATAGACGGTCATCGCCGGATAGTTGATGAACTGCTGGTAGACCATAGCGATCTTGCGCTTCTGCACCGGCACGCCGGTGACATTCTGGCCGTCGAACCAGATCGAACCGGAGGTTGGCACGTCCAGGCCGGCCATCAGCCGCATCAGGCTTGTCTTGCCGGAAAGCGTAGGTCCGAGCAGGACGTTGAGCGAGCCGTGCTGGAGCGTCAGCGACACGTCGCTTATATGCTCGACCGCGCCGACCGCCTTGGTGACGTTTCTCAGTTCCAGCATGACGCCTCCTCCCAGGCCTTCCGCATCAGCTCAAACCCCTCTTCATTCGGCAGCCGCGACATGGCGCCGGCTTATGCCGCGCATGAATTCATCGAGCGCCGCCACCTGCTCGCGGCTGAGATGCAGACCGCGCTTGGTCCGGCGCCACAATACATCTTCTGATGTGACGGCCCATTCGTTTTGAACGAGATAGCGCACCTCGGCCTCGTAGAGATCGGCGCCGAAGTTGCGGCCGAGATCGACGTTCGATTTGGCCAGCCCCAACAGCATCCTCGCGCGGGTTCCATAGAGCCGGGTCAACCGGCGAGCCAGGCGCGCGTCGAGGAATGGATAAGCGGTTTTCAATTTCGCCACTTCGGCATCGAAACCGGTGGCCGGGAAATCGCCGCCCGGCAGTGGCGCGTTTGCCGTCCACGGCTTGCCGCGCTTGCCGAGAAAACCCTCGATCTTTTCCAGCATCGATTCCGACAGCCGGCGATAGGTGGTGATCTTGCCGCCGAAGGCGTTGACGATCGGGGCGGCGCCCTCGCCGCCATCGGCCTTGAGCACATAGTCGCGCGTCGCTTCCTGCGCCTTGGAGGCGCCGTCATCATAGAGCGGACGGACGGCCGAATAGGTCCAGACGATGTCCGAGCGCTTGACGGGTTGGGCGAAATATTCGCTTGCCGCGGCGCAGAGATAATCGATCTCGGTGTCGCTGATCTTCACGTCATGCGGATCGCCGGGATAATCCTGGTCGGTGGTGCCGATCAGGGTGAACTCTTCCTCATAGGGAATGGCGAAGATGATGCGGCCATCCTTGTTCTGGAAGAAATACGCGCGTGGATCGTCGAACTTCCTGGCGATGACAATGTGGCTGCCCTGCACGAGACGAACATTGTGCACATCGTTGAGCCCGACGACGCCGGACAGCACATGATCGACCCAGGGGCCGGCGGCATTGACCAGCAGTCGCGCCTTGATCTCCTCGGTCTCGCCGGTCTGCAGATCCTCGATCTGGATTGCCCACAGGCCGTTTTCGCGGCGCGCGCCGGTCACTTTCGTGCGGGTGCGGACCGTTGCGCCGCGGTCGGCGGCGTCACGTGCGTTCAGCGCCACCAGCCGCGCATCATTGACCCAGCCATCCGAATACTCGAAGGCCTTTTTGAACAGTGGCTTCAAAGGCTTGCCGGCCGGATCCCTGGCCATGTCCAGCGTCCGGGTCGCGGGCAGCAATTTGCGCCCGCCAATGTGGTCGTAGAGGAAGAGACCGAGCCTGATCAGCCAGGCCGGGCGCAGGCCCTTGGCATAGGGCAGCACGAAGCGCATTGGCCAGATGATGTGCGGCGCGTTCTTCCACAAAACCTCGCGCTCCATCAGCGCCTCGCGCACCAGGCGGAATTCGTAGAATTCGAGGTAGCGCAGGCCGCCATGGATCAATTTGGTCGAACCCGAGGAGGTTCCGCTGGCGAGGTCGTTCATCTCGGCGAGAAACACGGAAAAGCCACGACCGACGGCATCACGGGCAATGCCGCAGCCATTGATGCCGCCACCTATGACGAAAATGTCACGGATCGGAGATGCGTCCACAATTCCTCCAACGATTTCGCATTGCACCATTTTTGGGCTTTTACGAAACCGTGTCGGAATTATTTCGAAATGATAACGAATGTCAAACGAAATATCACGAGCGCGTGATATCGGGTGAAAACCGCCTAGGCGAGCGACGTCTCGATCAGCTGAACCTCGGCCTCCTGGCAGATCTTGCGCACCGACGGGATGTCGCAACGATCGGTGATGAAGGTGTTGACCTGCGACAGATGGCCGATGCGCACCGGTGCGGTTCGCTCGAATTTGGTCTGGTCGGAAACTAGGATGACATGCCTTGCATTGGCGATGATCGCCTGCGCCACCTTGACCTCGCGAAAATCGAAATCGAGCAAGGCGCCGTCATGGTCGATGGCGGATGCACCGATCACCGCGTAGTCGACCTTGAACTGCCTGATGAAGTCGACCGCCGCTTCGCCGACCACACCGCCATCAGAACCGCGCACAACCCCGCCGGCGATCACCACCTCGATCGAGGGATATATCCGCATCCTATTGGCAACATTGATGTTATTGGTGATGACCATGAGACCGTTGTGATCGAGCAACGCCTTGCTGACCGACTCTGTCGTGGTGCCGATGTTGATGAACAGCGAGGCATTGTCGGGAATCAGTCTGGCGGCCGCACGGCCGATCGCCTCCTTTTCGTCGGCGGCGATCTTGCGTCTCGCCTCATACTCCATGTTCTCGATGCCGGAGGGATACAGCGCGCCACCATGGATGCGCGAGAGCAGCCGCTGGTCGCACAAATCGTTGAGGTCCTTGCGTATGGTCTGCGGCGTCACATTGAAGTGGGCGGCCAGATCATCGACCAGCACGCGGCCATGATCCTTGGCCATCTGGATAATCTCGGCATGGCGCGGCGACAGATACATAGGCAACCTCCCGTTTTCGTTTTTCTTGTCTATAGTCGAAAACGAAACCGATGAAAAGGCATAAGCCGGCTAACGAAATCAGCGATCCAAGCCACGTGCGATATCAGTAATCACCACAAAAGCCATATCGACATCGGCGGCGGTCGCCTCGAACTGGCCGACCTGGAAACGGATTGCTATCAGTCCATCGACTTTCGTCTGCGTCAGGTAGATGCGGCCATCGTCGTTGATCGCATTGACCAGGCGCAGATTGTGCTCGTCCGCATCGGTTGCGGTCTTGTGTCGGAACGAGAACAACGACAGCATCGGTTCGCTGACGATCTCGAAATCCGGCTCCCTTGCCAGCCGCGCCGCCAACCCTTCGCTCCACGCGACATGATTGCGGATCATCATGCGCAGGTTTTCCAGACCATGGGCGCGCAGCAGGAACCACAATTTCAGGGCGCGGAAGCGCCTGCCGAGCGGCACCGACCATTCCGAATAGTTGATGATGCCGTCATGACCGTGCGTCTTCAGATAATCCGGCTTGATGGCCAGCGTCTTCACATGGCTTTCGGGGTCGCGCAGGAACTGGATCGAGCAGTCGAACTGGGCGCCCAGCCATTTGTGCGGGTTGAAGACGATCGAATCGGCGCCTTCGACGCCTGTCCAGAAATGCCGATACTCCGGACAGATCATCGCCGACCCCGCCCATGCGGCATCGACGTGGAGATAGAGCCCATGCCGCCGCGCCACCTCTGCCACCGCGGCGATGTCGTCGGTGCCGCCGGTGCTGGTGCCACCGACGCAAGCGATGATGCCGGCCGGCAGCATGCCCGCTTCCCGGTCGGCGATGATTGCCGCCTCGAGCGCTGCGGTGTCCATGGCGCGAAAGCGGCCGCCGACCGGAATGCGCACGAGATTGTCCTCGCCGATGCCTGACACCCAGATCGCCCGGTCGATCGATGTGTGCACCTGATCGGAGGAATAGATGCGCAGCCGCGCCTGCCCTGCCAGGCCTTGTTTGTTGCCTTGCCACTCGAGTGCCCGCTCGCGCATGGTGAGCACCGCGGCCAGTGTCGCCGACGAAGCCGAATCCTGGATCACCCCGGAAAACCCTTCGGGCAGACCGAGCGCCTGGCGCATCCAGTCGACGGTGCGCGTTTCGAGTTCGGTCGCTGCCGGTGACGTTTGCCAGAGCATGCATTGCGCGGCCATCGCCGAAACCAGATATTCCGCCACCACCGAGACCGGCGCCGCATTGGCCGGGAAATAGGCGAAGAAACGCGGATGCTGCCAATGTGTCATTCCAGGCAGAATCTTCTCTTCGAAGTCGGCGAAGATCCGGTCCATCGGTTCGGCGTCTTCGGGCGGCGACGCCTCTATGCCTCGGAAAATGTCGCCAGGCTCGACCAGCGGCCGCACCGGCCGCTCGCGCAGCGTATTGCGGTAGTCGGCGCCCCAGTCGGCGGCGCGCCGCGACCATTGCCGGAAATCATCGTTGTTCATCCTGTCCTCCCGACATGATCCATCGCTACCATCCATCGCGGCTGGTCTCTTTATTAATTAACGCGTGAAATATATGCAACCAGCAACGGATGCCGCACGCCTCAGCCGGGGAAATCCGGCAGGCTGGCAAAGGCCGTCTTCAGCGCATTCGACCAGCCGTCGGAGATCGTGCGGTAGTACTGGTCATCCTGGCCGATCCGCTTCTTCAATCCGACCTTGAAGGCGTCCTTCTCCAGGAAGAGCAGGTCGAGCGGCAAGCCGACGGACAGGTTCGACTTCAACGTCGAATCGAACGACACCAAAAGCAGCTTCACCGTCTCGGCCAGGCTCATCGTCCTTTCGTAGGCGCGGATGATGATCGGCTTGCCGTATTTGGTCTCGCCGATCTGGAAAAACGGCGTGTCATCGGTCGATTCGATGAAATTGCCTTCGGGATAGATCATGAACAGGCGCGGCTCGCTGCCCTTGATCTGACCGCCGAGGATGAAGGACGCATTGAAATAGGAATCCGCCTTTTCGCCAGCGGGTGACGAATTGGCGATGACCTCCTTGACCGTGTCGCCAACAATGCGGACCGTTTGGTACATCGACGGCGTTTCGAGCACCGTAGAATGCCTTTCGGAGATCGCCTTGGTGCGCTCGTCGAGCAGGCTGACCACGGCCTGCGTCGTCGCCAGATTGCCCGCCGACATCAAAACGATGACACGCTCGCCCGGCTCTTCCCAGACATGCATCTTGCGAAAGGTGGAGATGGAATCCATGCCTGCATTGGTGCGCGTGTCCGACATGAACACGAGCCCGCGGTCGATCTTCAGGCCAACGCAATAGGTCATGGAATCTCTTCTAGAGCAATTCCAGGAAAAGTGTGAAGCGGTTTTCCGTGCGGAATTGCGTTAAAACAAGGGGATAGAGCGGTTCGGCGTTCCTTGAAACGATGAATCGCTCGGCAGCAATCGTGCGGAGGATTACTGCTCCACCGTGACGGTGACCGCAAGCCGTTCTTCCGCCTGTCCCAGCCGAATTCCCGACACCGGCGTGGCGTCGCGGTAATCGCGGCCCGTTGCCACCTTTACATAACGCTCGTCGGGTGAAATGCCATTGGCGGCATCAAAGGCAACCCAGCCGAGACCCGAGACATGCGCTTCGGCCCAGGCATGGCTGGCCGCCTGCTCGACCGTGGCATCCAGCATCAGATAGCCGCTGACATAGCGAGCTGGAAAGCCCATGGCGCGGGCGGCGGCGGCAAAGATATGGGTATGATCCTGGCAGACCCCGGTCTTGAGCGCCAAGGCTTCCTCCGCCGGCGTCGTCGCGTTGGTGGTGCCGGGCGTGTAGGCGACGCGTTCGCCGATGATGGCCATCAGCCGGTGCAGCCTTTCAATGTCGCTGCCCTTGCCGACCGACGCGGCGAGATCGCGAACACCGCTGCCGATCGTCGTCAATGGTGTCTCATGGCTGTACAGCCAGAGCGGCGTAAAGCCCTGGTGTGGTCCCGAGACACCCGCGGTGTCGCGCGTCACCACTTCGCCTGATGCTTCCACAGTGATGAAGTCGCGCTCGCCCTCGACGCTCAACAGCCTTGTGTCGTTGCCGAAATGGTCGACGAAGCGGACCTCTTCGCGCGCGCCTTCGATCGCCAGAGCCCAGGACAGAACAGTCTGCGTCGATCCGCTGACCGGAAGCAACCGCAGCCGCTGCAACAGATAGTGCACCGGCGCATCGTAGCGGTATTCGGTCCGATGGGTGATCTTCAGCCGCATGCTTCTATTCCGTTTGTGAGCACGATCTCCGGACAAACGGTTTCCATTTGTCTGAGAAAACCGGCTCCACCTTTCGGGACCATGCTCAATTGAACCGATAATCTTGTGCGATCTCTTCGCCCAGCTTGGTGTTGTCGCGAATGAAATTGGCCAGGAATTCATGCAGGCCGGCGTCGAATATGCCCTTGATCGACCCGGCTCTCAGCATTGTCTGCGTCTTCTCGGCCGTTGCGTGGCAGGCATGGCGTTCGCCGTAATCGTCGCCGAGGAATTTCAGATGCTCCGACAGGAAGCGATAGCAGAACATCAGCGAGCGCGGCATACGAACGTTGAGGATCAGATAATCGGCAATGTTGGTCGGCTTGTAATCGGCATCGTAGACCCAGCGATAGGAGCGATGCGCCGAGACCGAACGCAGGATCGATTCCCACTGATAATTGTCGAGCGTCGAGCCGACCCAGGAGATCGACGGCAGCAGCACATAATATTTCACGTCGAGGATGCGCGCCGTGTTGTCCGCGCGCTCGACATAAGTGCCGAGCTGCGAGAAGTCGAAGATCTCGTTGCGCAGCATGGTGCCGTAGAATGAGCCGCGGATCAGCGCCGTCTCGCGCTTGATGGCGTCGAGCACGCTGGGCAGGTCGCGCTCGTCGATCGGCCTGGCCAGCATCCGCTTCAGCGACATCCAGGCTTCGTTGATGCTTTCCCAGGTTTCGCGCGTCAGCGCGGTACGCACCATGCGGGCATTGTTGCGGGCCGTCTCGATCGACGCCATCGTGCTCGACGGGTTCGACGTGTCGCGCAACAGGAAGTCGGCGACATTGGCGGCGGTATAGTCAGAATATTTCTGGCTGAAGGTGACGTCGGAACCGGCGCTGAGCAGCACCGAACTCCACTCTTCCGAGGCGCTCTGCGTGCGGGTCAGCGCCATGCGCAGGCCGGCATCGACCAAGCGCGCCATGTTTTCCGCCCGCTCGATATAGCGGTTCATCCAATAGAGCCCGTTGGCGGTGCGGCCTAAAAGCATTGAATTGGCCCCTCGGGCTAGTGAGTAGGGAATAGGCAGTAGGGAATAGTAAGAGTTTGAATCTCAATGGAATATGGCATTTCCCTGTCCTCTGCTTCCACTACTGCCTACTGCCTGCTGCCTGCTGCCTGCTGCCTACTGCCTAATTCCTTACTCACTCACTTCAATCATCCAGCACCCACGTATCCTTCGTCCCGCCGCCCTGCGAGGAATTGACCACCAGCGAGCCTTCCTTCAGCGCGACGCGGGTCAGCCCGCCGGGCACGATCTGGATGCGGTCGGAGACCAGCACATAAGGCCTGAGATCGACATGGCGCGGCGCCAACCCCTTTTCCGTCAGGATCGGGCATGTCGACAGCGCGAGCGTCGGCTGGGCGATGTAATTCGAAGGTTTTGCCTGGAGTTTCTTGGCAAACGTCTCGCATTCCTTCTTGGTTGCTGCCGGCCCAACCAGCATGCCGTAGCCGCCGGAACCGTGCACTTCCTTGATCACCAGTTCGTCGATGTGTTCGAGCACGTATTTCAGACTGTCGGGCTCCGAGCAGCGCCAGGTTGGGATGTTGCCCAGGATCGCCTTGCGGCCGGTGTAGAATTCGATGATCTCGGGCATGTAGGAATAGATCGCCTTGTCGTCGGCGATGCCGGTGCCCGGCGCGTTGGCGATGGTGATGTTGCCGGCCCGATAGACATCCATGATGCCGGGTATGCCAAGTGCGGAGTCCGGCCGGAAGGTCAGCGGGTCGAGGAAGGAATCATCGACGCGGCGGTAAAGCACATCGATCTGCTTGTAGCCTTCGGTCGTGCGCATCGCGACATGCCCGTCGACGACCCGCAGATCCTGGCCTTCGACCAGTTGCACGCCCATCTGGTCGGCGAGGAAGGCGTGTTCGAAATAGGCGGAGTTGAAACTGCCGGGCGTCAGCACCGCAATGGTCGGCGCACCCTTTGTGCTTTGCGGCCGCACCGCCGCCAGCGACTGGCGCAGAAGCTGAGGGTAGTTTTCCACCGGCCGCACCTTGATCTTCTGGAACAGCTCGGGGAACAGCTGCATCATCGTCTCGCGGTTCTCCAGCATGTAGGAGACGCCCGACGGCGTGCGCGCATTGTCCTCCAGCACGTAGAATTCGTCCTCCGAGATGCGGACGATGTCGACGCCGATGATGTGGGTATAGACGCCGGCCGGCGGCCTGACCCCGATCATCTCCGGCAGGAAGGCCTCGTTCCTGGCGATCAATTCCCTGGGGACGCGCCCTGCGCGCAGGATTTCCTGGCGATGGTAGATGTCGTCGAGGAAGGCGTTCAGCGCCTGCACGCGCTGCTCTATGCCCTGCGTGAGGCGCCGCCATTCATTGCCTGAAATGATGCGGGGAACGATGTCGAACGGGATCAGCCGCTCGGAGGCTTCCTGCTCGCCATAGACGGCGAAGGTGATACCGGTCTTGCGGAAGACGCGTTCGGCGTCCTGCATCTTCTCGGTCAACCTGGCTGGGTCCTGCTCCTTCAGCCAGCGATCATAAGCCGAATACGGTCTTCTCAATCCGGAGACTTCCGGAAGCATTTCATCGAACGCTGCCAATCGCATACTCCCCTGTGACGCCATTTCACTGGCGTCGCCGGAGAAAATCAAGCGCAATCGGTGATTTGGGAGATACGGGCGATCAGTATGTTGCGCCTGCCTAAAATTGAGGCAGTCGAAATATGACCCTGGTCAGCCTTTGCCTCGTGCCCGGGCAAATGCGTTTGCCAGCTAGAAAGCGCGGAACGTGACGACGGTGAACGTGTCCTTGATGCCGGGGAGAATCTGCACCTTCTCATTGACGAAATGGCCGACGTCTTCCTCATCGTCGACGTAGAATTTGGCGAGCAGATCGTAATTGCCGGCGGTGGAGTAGATTTCCGAGGCGATCTCGGCATCGGCAAGCGCGCTGGCAACCTCATAGGATTTGCCGAGCTCGCATTTGATCTGCACGAAAAACGCCTTCATGGCTTCGTCCCGCTAAACGTCCAAGTCCAGCGGCCCTTCTGGCAGACTGGAGGCGGGCTTTCAAGCGCTGGAATCCGTACCCAGCCGGCCCAGGCCTGGGCTGCGACCTTCCGCAGCTGCTACACCAGCATGCAACCTGCCGCCGATCGCCAGCGATTATTCGCAATCGCTGAAACCGCGATGCGCTGCCAAGCGTATGTTATGATGCGTCTTCGGACAGCACCATTTTTGAGGGAAGATATTTCGCGGGATAACGGAGACAGGCCATGCGCCACGCCTTTTTCGCAATCGCAGTCGTTCCATTCCTCTTTGTATCGTCGGCATTGGCCGGCGATGCCGAGATCAAGGCGGGCCAGTCCGTCATCGACAGTCAGCTAGAGGCCCTCATTGCCGATGACGGCGCCACTGCCTACAGCTTCGCCGCCCCGAATGTGAAGCGGATCTTCCCGACCGTCGACGCCTTCATGAACATGGTGACCAACGGCTATCCGCCGGTGCGCAAGCCGCGGACCTATTCCTTCGGCAAGGTCGAGGAGACGGCTCCGGGTTCGATCGTCCAGCAGGTGCTGATCGTCGGCCCCAACGGCAAGGACTACGAGGCTGTCTACACGTTGCAGCAACAGCCCGACGGCACGTTCCAGATCACCGGTTGCAGCCTGCGCGCCTCGAATTCGCTCAGCACTTGAGGCCTCACAGCAACGGGATATCGCCCCTTGCCCAGCCCTCGGTGATTTCCGCGCCGCGCGCCTCGAAGGCGCCGGCCTCGATCGCAGCGCGGATATCCTGCATCAGCTTTTGATAGTAGGAAAGGTTGTTCCAGGTCAAAAGCATGGCGCCAAGTGCCTCCTGTGAGCGCACCAGATGATGCAGATAGGCGCGTGAGTAGTCCCGGGCGGCAGGGCAGTCGCTTTCCTCGTCGAGCGGCCGCGGATCGTCGGCATGGCGGGCGTTGCGCAGATTGACCTTGCCGCGCCTTGTATAGGCAAGGCCGTGGCGGCCGGCCCGCGTCGGCATTACGCAGTCGAACATGTCGATGCCGCGCGCCACCGATTTCAGGATATCGTCAGGCGTGCCGACGCCCATCAGATAGCGCGGCTTGTCCGCTGGCAATTCCGGACAGGTGATGTCGAGCATTTCGAGCATCACCGCTTGCGGCTCGCCGACGGCCAGGCCGCCAACCGCGTAGCCCTTCAGCTCCATCGCGCTCAGCGCCTGCGCCGAACGCACCCTGAGCGCTGCGTTGTCGCCGCCTTGCACGATGCCGAACATCGCCTTGCCCGGCTGATCGCCGAACGCCGTCTTGCAGCGCTCGGCCCAACGCAGCGACAGCTCCATGGCGCGCTCGATCTCCTTCATCTCGGCCGGCAGCGCCGTGCATTCGTCGAGCTGCATCTGGATGTCGGAATCAAGCAGTCCCTGGATCTCGATCGACCGCTCCGGCGACATCTCGTAGGCAGCGCCATCGATATGCGAACGGAAGGTGACGCCCTTTTCGGTCAGCTTTCTCAGCTTCGACAGCGACATCACCTGGAAACCACCGCTGTCGGTCAGAATCGGATGCGGCCAGCGGGCGAACTCGTGCAGGCCACCGAGCCGCGCGACGCGCTCGGCGCCGGGCCGCAGCATCAGATGATAGGTGTTGCCCAGGATGATGTCGGCGCCGACACCGCGCACCTGGTCCATATACATCGCCTTGACGGTGCCGCCGGTGCCGACCGGCATGAAGGCCGGCGTGCGGATTTCGCCGCGCGGCATGTCGATCACGCCGCGTCGCGCCTTGCCGTCGGTTGCCAGAACCTTGAAGCTGAACGGCTTAGCCATTGAATTCCTTGTCGTGGACCGGGGCGTCCGGCGCCTGATTGTCAAGCGACTGGCGGTAGTGGATGCCGCGCATGGTGGAATCGCGGTGCTGGCGAATGCCCGCGCGCAGTTTTTTCACTTCCGCGACCAGCGCATCACGGTCAAAGGCTTGCAGATCATCGTCCATCGCTCGTCTCCGCTCGGAAAAGCAGGCTTGCGTCGCCATAGGAATAGAATCTGTAGCGGCTCTCGATGGCATGCGCATAGGCCGCGCGCATCGTGCCGAGGCCGCTGAAGGCCGAGACCAGCATGAACAGCGTCGAGCGCGGCAGATGGAAATTGGTCATCAGCACGTCGGCGGTGCGAAAACGGTAGCCGGGCGTGATGAAGATATCGGTCGGACCGGACCACGCAGCCAGAGTACCGTCCTCACGCGCCGCACTCTCCAGCAGACGCAGCGAGGTCGTGCCGACAGCGACGATGCGCCCGCCCCTTGCTCTTGCGGCATTCAGGGCGTCCGCAGTGGCTTCGCTGACCGAACCGGTCTCGGCATGCATCTTGTGGTCGGCGGTATCGTCCGCCTTCACCGGCAGGAACGTGCCTGCGCCGACATGCAAGGTGACGAAGCGGCGTTCGATGCCCTTGCTGTCAAGCGCTGCAAAAAGCTCCGGCGTGAAATGCAGGCCCGCTGTCGGAGCCGCAACGGCGCCTTCCTCGCTTGCATAGATGGTCTGGTAGTCGGCCCGGTCGCGTTCGTCGTCGTCGCGTTTCGAGGCGATGTAGGGCGGCAGCGGAATGTGGCCGACCGCGTGCAGCGCCTCGTCGAGGAACGGCCCCGACAGATCGAAGTCAAGCAGCGCTTCGCCGCCCTCGCCTTTCTCGATCACCGTGGCGTCGAGCTGACCGAGGAAACAGGAATTGCCGTCATGGCCGAAATGGATACGGTCGCCGGCTGCGATGCGCTTGCCCGGCCGCATGAAGGCCAGCCAGCGGTCCGGCGCCATGCGCATATGCAGCGTGGCTTCGACCTGCGCCGTCGCCTCACCCCGCCGCCGGATGCCTTTGAGCTGCGCTGGAATGACCTTGGTGTCGTTGAACACCAGCACGTCGCCGGCCCTGAGCAACGATGGCAGGTTGCCAACCGTCCGGTCGTCGAGCGCCTCGCCCGGCTTGACCACCAGCATCTTGGCGCTGTCGCGCGGCTCCGCCGGGCGAAGCGCGATGCGCTCCTCCGGCAAATCGAAGTCAAAGAGATCGACGCGCATCAGTAGAGCCGGACGAGCAGCGCTCCGACCAGCAGCAGCACCGCGCCGGCGATGCGACCGAGCGAGATTTCACGCACCGCGACGCCGAGGAAGCCGATGCGGTCGATGAGCATGCCGGCCAGCAACTGGCCGGCGACCAGAAACGCCATCAGCGCGGCCGCACCCATGCGTGGCGTGAGAATCGTCGACAGCGTGACATAGAAACCGCCCAGCATGCCGCCGGCCACGAACAGCCAGGGCGCCGGCGCCTTCCAGTCGAGCGAGATGCCCTGCAGCTTCACCACCGTGACGGAAATAATGCCGAGCACGATCGCGCCCGACAGGAACGAAAACGCAGCCGCCGCGACCGGGAGGCCCAGGCCGCGCGCCAGTTGCGAATTGATCGGCGCCTGAATGGCAATGAAGGCGCCGGACAGGATGCCGAGAAGCGACCAGACGACGCCCATCATTGTCGTTTGCCCTTACTTGACGTCGGCCGCGACCTTCAGCGAGACGATCTTGTCGGGATCCTGCACCGGCTCGCCGCGCTTGATCTTGTCGACATTGTCCATGCCTTCGATGACCTGGCCCCAGACCGTGTACTGACGATTGAGGAAGGCGGCATCGTCGAAGCAGATGAAGAACTGCGAATTGGCCGAGTTCGGGTTCTGCGAACGGGCCATCGAGCAGGTGCCGCGAGCATGGTTGGCGTTGGAGAATTCAGCCTTCAAATCCGGCTTTTCAGAGCCGCCCATGCCCGCGCGGGACGGCGCGAAGGAATGCTTGCTGGAATTGCCGAACTTGACGTCGCCGGTCTGCGCCATGAAACCCTCGATAACGCGGTGGAAGACCACGCCGTCATAGGCGCCTTCCCTGGCCAGTTCCTTGATGCGGCCGACATGGCCCGGCGCCAGGTCGGGGAAAAGTTCGATGACCACATTGCCCTTGGTCGTTTCCATGATGAGCGCGTTCTCGCGGTCCTTGATTTCGGCCATGTCAGATATCCTTTTTCAGAAAAACAGAGTTATTCGACAATTTACTTGTCGGCGGCGATGCGCACCTTGATCATCCGGTCGGGATCGGTGACCGTGCCGTTGTCCGCCTGGTCGCCCTTCTTGATGTGATCCACCAGTTCCATGCCGCTGACGACATTGCCGACGATCGTGTACTGGCCATCGAGGGGCGGTGCCGGAGCGAACATGATGAAGAACTGCGAATTGGCCGAATTGGGGTCCTGCGAGCGGGCCATACCGACCACGCCGCGCTTATAATGTTCGGTCTGTGAGAATTCGGCGGGCAGGTCGGGCAGGTCGGAACCGCCGGTGCCAACGGCCTCGGCGCTGAAACCCTTTTTCATATTGCCGAACTTGACGTCGCCGGTCTGCGCCATGAAGCCGTCGATGACGCGGTGGAAGGCGACGTTGTCATAGGCGCCTTGGCGCACCAGCTTCTTGATCTGCTCGACATGCTTTGGCGCCAGATCGGGCCTCAGCGCAATGGTGACGTCGCCGTCCTTCAGCGTGATGATCATTGTGTTTTCCGGGTCGGCGGCGAAAGCCGAGACCGACGCAGCCACAAGACCGGCGAGCACGACAAGGAACGAGGCTAGCTTTTTCAGCTGCATGGTTTTCTCCGAAAACTTACTTCTTGAACTTGGCTGTGAGCGCGCCGGCAACCGCCGCCGGCACGAAGGGGCGAATGTCGCCGCCCATCGAGGCAATCTGGCGGACAAGTGTGGCGGTAATGGTGCGTACCGAAGGACTGGCGGGCAGAAAAACCGTCTGCAGTTCAGGCGCCATGGTCTCGTTCATGCCGGCCATCTGCATCTCATAGTCGAGGTCGGTGCCGTCGCGCAGGCCGCGGATCATGATCGAGGCGCCGTGCTTCCTGGCGGCGTCGATGACCAGCCCGTCGAAGGCGACGACCTTGATGCGGGCACCATCGCTGCCGAATTCCGTCTTCGTCGCCGTCTCGATCAGCTTCACCCGCTCCTCGAAGGAAAACAGCGGCTGCTTGCCCGGATGGATGCCGATCGCCGCATAAACGATATCGGCCACGGCCAGCGAGGCCTTCAGCACATCGAGATGGCCGTTGGTCAGCGGGTCGAAGGAGCCGGCATAGAGGGCGATGCGTTCAGTCATGGCTGGTGCTTCTAATGCATGATCCCAAAAAGTGGAAACCGGTTTTTGCGGACAAACGGTTTTTCGTTTGTCCTAGAGATCATGCTCAAATGAAAGCTAGAGCCTGTTCCATCTTCCGTCCATCAAGATGGAACAGGCTCTAGCGAGCCTCTCTCGCAAAGGCAAATCCGATCGGCGCGCCGGCCATGAACCTTTTCCGGCACATGAACGACAGATGAACACGCTGATCACGAAGCCTTCACGCAGCGTTCACTAGGTTGCACCTTAATAAGATGAAACCAAAATCCCATCTATCCGTTGTTAGGCGCAGGAGAACACGCACATGCTGATCTACATGCTCGCCACCGCAATGACCGTCGCCATGCTGATCGCCACCGTCTTTGGGCTGCATCACGAGGCACAACGCATCCGCGTCAAGGCAAACACCAAGCGCTTCGAAGGCTTCGGCCTGCGCAAGCCATATCGTCACTACTGATAAAGCCTGATTTGCTGCTGCGCCGGCCAACTGGCCGGCGTTGCCATGTCAAAACCTGGGTGCCGGACTTAGTCCGTACCCTCCGGACCGGCGTCAGGCGCCGGAGCGGCATCGGGACCGCCCTCGACCGTCTCGTCGCTTTCTTCGTCCGCTTGCGGTTCCGATATCCGCTCGACCGAAACCACCTTTTCACCTTCAGCCGTGTTGAAGATGGTCACGCCCTTGGTGGCGCGGCTGGCGAAACGGATGCCGTTGACCGGCACCCGGATGACGGTGCCGCCGTCCGACACCAGCATGATCTGGTCGTCATTGCCGACCGGGAACGTCGCCACCAGCCTGCCAATCTCGGCTGCCTTCGACACGTCGGTGGCGCGGATGCCTTTGCCGCCGCGTCCAGTCAGCCGGAAATCATAAGACGACGAACGCTTGCCGTAGCCGAACTCGGTCACCGTCAGCACGTATTGTTCGTGCGCCTTGAGCTCTTCGTATCGGCTTTCGGAAAGCTCCGTCTCCTCGCCGATCTCCTCATTGGTCAGCGCGATCTCTTCCTCTTCGCCGGCCGTTTCTGTGGCAAGACGCCGCTCCGCCGCCGCGCGCTTCAGGTAAGCGGCGCGTTCCGCCGGCGAAGCATCGACATGCTCTATCACCGACATCGAGATGATGCGGTCGGTCTCGGCCATGGTTATGCCACGCACGCCGACCGAATTGCGGCTCTGGAAGACGCGCACGTCGCCGACGGAGAAGCGTATGCACTGGCCGGAACTGGCGGTCAGCAGCACGTCGTCCTTGTCGGTGCAGGTCTCGACGCCGAGGATCTCGTCGCCTGCTTCCTCCAGCTTCATGGCGATCTTGCCATTGCGGTTGACCTGGACGAAGTCGGATAGATCGTTGCGGCGCACGGTGCCACGTGTGGTGGCGAACATCACGTAGAGTTCGCTCCAGCTGGCCTCGTCCTCGGGCAGCGGCATGATGGTGGTGATGCGCTCGCCCTGCTCCAGCGGCAGCATGTTGATCAGCGCCTTGCCGCGTGATTGCGGATTGCCGATCGGCAGCCGCCAGACCTTTTCCTTATAGACGATGCCGCGCGAGGAAAAGAACAGCACCGGTGTATGGGTGTTGGCGACGAACAGCCGGGTGACGAAATCCTCTTCCTTGGTCGACATGCCGGAGCGGCCCTTGCCGCCGCGGCGCTGCGCCCGGTAGAGCGACAGCGGCACGCGCTTGATGTAGCCGGAATGGCTCACCGTCACGACCATGTCCTCGCGCTGGATCAGATCCTCGTCTTCCATGTCCGAACCGCCGTCGGTGAGTTCGGTGCGGCGCGGCGTGCCGAACTCGTCGCGCACGGCGGCAAGCTCGTCCTTGACGATCTTCTGGACACGCGCTCGGGACGACAAAATGTCCAGATAATCAATGATTTCAGCGCCGATCGTGTTCAACTCGTCGGCGATCTCGTCGCGGCCGAGCGCGGTCAGGCGCTGCAGGCGCAGTTCGAGGATGGCGCGCGCCTGTTCCTCTGACAGATTGTAGGTGCCGTCTTCATTGATCCGATGACGCGGGTCATCGATCAGGAGGATCAGAGATTCCACGTCGCCAGAGGGCCAGCGCCGCTCCATCAACTGCTCACGCGCTGTCTGCGGATCCGGAGCGGTGCGGATCAGTTTGATGATCTCGTCGATATTGGCGACGGCGATGGCGAGACCGACCAGCACATGGGCGCGGTCGCGCGCCTTGCGCAGCAGGAATTTTGTCCGCCTTGTGATCACCTCCTCGCGGAAGGCGACGAACGCCTTCAGCATATCGGTCAGGTTCATCACTTCCGGTTTGCCGCCATTCAGTGCCACCATATTGGCGCCGAAAGAGGTCTGCAGCGGCGTGAAGCGATAGAGCTGGTTGAGGATGACGTCGGCAACGGCGTCGCGCTTCAACTCGATGACGACGCGGTAGCCCTGGCGGTCGCTCTCGTCGCGGATATCGGAAATGCCCTCGATACGCTTGTCGCGCACCAGTTCAGCCATCTTCTCGATCATCGACGATTTGTTCACCTGGTAGGGAACTTCGGTGATGATGATCGACTCGCGGTCATTGCCGCGCTGTTCGATGTTGACCTTGCCGCGCATGACGATGGAGCCACGGCCGGTCGAATAGGCGTTGTAGATGCCCGAACGGCCAAGCACGATGCCGCCGGTCGGGAAATCCGGTCCCGGAATGATCTCCATCAACGCCGGCAGGTCGATCGCCGGATTGTCGATTAGGGCAATGGCGCCGTTGCAGATTTCGCTGAGATTGTGCGGCGGGATGTTGGTCGCCATGCCGACGGCGATGCCGCCCGAGCCGTTGACCAAAAGGTTGGGAAACCGTGCCGGCAGAACCTTCGGTTCGCTGCCCGACGCGTCATAAGTGTCCTGGAAATCGACGGTATCCTTGTCGATATCCTCCAGGAGCTCGTGCGCGACCTTGGTCAGGCGCGCTTCCGTGTAGCGCATCGCCGCAGGCGGATCGCCGTCGATCGAGCCGAAATTGCCCTGCCCGTCGATCAACGGAACGCGCAGCGACCAGTCCTGTGCCATGCGCACCAAGGCATCATAGATGGAGGCGTCGCCATGCGGATGGTATTTACCCATCACGTCGGCGACAGGACGCGCCGACTTCACATATTTGCGGTTCCAGTGGTAACCGCTCTCATGGGCGGCGAAGAGAATGCGGCGATGCACCGGCTTGAGGCCGTCGCGCACGTCCGGCAGCGCACGGCTGACGATGACGCTCATGGCGTAATCGAGATAGGAGCGCTGCATCTCCTCGACGATGGATATCGGCTCGATGCCGGTGGGGCCGCCGTCGGCGCCGCGCGGTGTCTTCTGGTCGGTCAAATCGGATCACAATCTAATCAGGAATCACTTGGTGCTTATATAGGAAGCAAGGCTGAAACTCCAACATTCCCAGCACTTTTCCAGTGTCATTTTTGGTGGTAATTTCAAATGGATACCACTGATTGCGACGATATGGCCAAGGCGGTTTCGCCGCCATCGACGCAAAAGCCTGCAATGGACGTTTTCCCCGAGCAAAAGCCACGAGCGCGATGGATTGGACCCTGTGGCTGCCCTTGCGAGCACCTGAGCCGATTCACGAGACGCGAAGGCCCATAGCGCCACGGCGGGCGCGATACTTACCGGGCGTTTCGCCCATGACACGACGAAACCGGCGGTTGAAGGTCGACAGGTCGTTGAAGCCGGCCCCGAAGGCGATCGCCGAGACCGCATCATCCGACATCTGCAGCCGCACCGCTGCCCTGTGCAGCCGCGTCTTGAGCAAGAACTGATAGGGCGTCATGCCCGCGACCTGCCGGAAGATGCGCAGGAAATGGTAAGGACTGGTCGCAGTCTCATCCGCAAGCGCTGAAAGCGAGACCGGCCCGTCGGCATCCAACTCTATCCGCCGCACCGCTTCGGCCACCCGTTTCTGATCGCGGCGGCTCGGCGCGCGCCTGACATGCGTGGCTCCGGTGGCAATCGTCGCGGCGGCACCGGCCATGCGCAGGGAAAGTTCCTCGAAGGCATCCATGTCAGCAGTCTCGCGCGCGGCTTCCGCCTCGGCCAGCAGTGGCGCCAGCACCGGCAAAGGCGGCAGGCGCGGCGTGGCGAAGGCCAGCTTCCTGGCGCCCGGCACGCCGGCCACGACCCGCTCCATGTAAGACGGTCCGAAATGAAACGACAGGCAACGGTCGCCGCCGCCATGCTCATGCCCGCATTCGTAGCATGTGCCGGGATTGCCGAGCAGGAGCGCGCCGGGCGCCAGCATCGCCGTGCCTTGTTGCGCACGGTAGCGGAACGTGCCGCTGGTGACGGCAGCCACGCAGAAATCCTGATGTGCTTCCTCGAACGGCCGGTCGCCGGCACCGGCCGTGCAGATGACATCCGTCACGTGCCAGCCAGGTCCGGAGGCGAGAATATGTGTGGTCGCTGTCATGGCCGAAATATAGCAATTTTTCCCAAGCCCAGAACCCCTTCACCGCCTACCCTTCCCGGTCTCCTGACAAGAAGAGGCCACAACCATGTTCGATCAATCCTCGTTTGCCGAAGCCCTGCATAGCCCCGGACCGATCGAAGGGCTTGCCGAAAAACTGAGCCTTTACGGCCGCTTCGTCGGCGCCTGGACTTTCAACGCCTCGCGCCATCTCGAGGACGGTACGGTGCTGACCGGGCGTGGCGAGGTGCATTTCGGCTGGGTGCTGGAAGGCCGGGCGATTCAGGACGTGTGGATCCTGCCCGCGCGGGACACTGGTTCCCAGCCTTCGCTCGGCAAATGGACTTTTTATGGCACGACGCTGCGCGTCTATGATCCCGGCGCGGATGCCTGGCACATCTTCTGGAGCGATCCGCGCAACCAGTATTACAGCCGCCAGCTCGGTCGCGCCGAGGGCGACACGATCATGCAAGTGGGCGCCGACGGCACCGGCAGTTCAGTACGCTGGAGCTTTTCACGCATCACCGAAAACTCCTTCCGATGGCTGGGCGAACGCTCGCAAGACAATGGCGCGACATGGCGGCTGGAAGTCGAGTTCCTGGCGCGCCGAGAGGTTTGATCGCCGAGGAATGCAGCAGCAGCCCAGAATAAAAGCGTCGCGATCCTTTGCGCCGGCATCAACCACTTTCCCGCTGACAGTTCCCACCGACCGGGCTTTGCTCTACCAATATTCTGTCCGGGCACGGCCCGGCGGGAGGGTCAGAGATGCCGAGTTTCGACAGCCTGTTCAACGCCTTCGTCACCATTCTCGTGACCATCGATCCGCCTGGCCTGGCGCCGCTGTTCCTGGCCGTAACGCGCGGCATGAACCGCGAGGAGCGCCAGCAGGTTTCCGTCCGTGCCTCGATCATCGGCTTCCTGGTGATGGCGTTGTTTGCAGTTGCCGGCGCATCGATCCTGTCGGTGTTCGGCATAACGTTGCCGGCCTTCCGCGTCGCCGGCGGTTTCCTGCTGTTCTTCATCGCCTTCGAGATGGTGTTCGAGCGCCGGCAGGACCGTAAGGAGAAGATCGGCGACGTCGCCATCACCAAGGACATGATCCACAACATCGCCGCCTTCCCGCTGGCGATCCCGCTGATCGCCGGCCCCGGCGCGATTTCGGCGACGGTGCTGCTTTCCGGTTCATTTCAGGGATTTGCCGCGCAGGCAGCCCTGGTCGGCATCATCTTCGTCTGCCTCGCCATCACCTATCTGGTGTTCGTGCTGTCGGAACGCATCGACCGCATCCTCGGCCAGACTGGTCGTTCGATCCTGACCCGGCTGCTTGGCGTCATCCTGGCGGCACTGGCCGTGCAATTCGTGGCCGACGGCATCAAGGCGCTGATGGCGGGGTAACGCGACGAGCTGCCGCCGAAGCCGGCCCTATTTCACCGTCGTGTCGATCACTTCGAAATCGTGGGTAATCGTCGCGGTCTTGGCCAGCATCGCAGACGCCGAGCAATATTTTTCGATCGAAAGGTCGATCGCGCGTTTCACCTTGTCGCTGGAGAGTGCCCTGCCCTTGACGACGAAATGCATATGGATGCGTGTAAAAACCCTGGGCTCGGTTTCGGCCCGGTCGGAGTCGAGTTCGACGACGCAGTCCTCGACCGCCTCGCGGCCTTTTTCGAGGATATGCACGACATCATAGGCCGAACAGCCACCGGTGCCGATCAGCACCAGCTCCATCGGGCTTGGACCCGGCGTCTTGCCTTCCGATCCGTGCGCTGTTCCGAGCACGACCTTGTGACCGCTGCCGGATTCCCCGACGAAGGTGCGCTCCTCGACCCACTTTACGCGTGCTTTCACCGAACTCGTCCTTTCACCGTATTTCCTTGATCGGCCCGGTCAGCCTCAATCACGATGCAAAACCCCGAAAGTCCATGAATGACTCTCGGGGCACTGTGTCTGACATAACTGTTGCGATCAGAACGGGATTTCGTCATCCAATTCGCGCGACGAACCGCCACCGCCGCCGCTCTTGGTACCGCCGCCGCCGCGATTGAAGCCTTCGCTCGGGCTGGACTGACCGAAATCGGAACCACGGCTGCTGCCGCCACCGGTATAGCCGCCGACCTGACCGCCCTCGCCCTGTCCGCGTGCGTCGAGCATCTGCAGCTCACCGCGGAATTTCTGCAGCACGACTTCCGTCGTGTACTTGTCGGCACCGGTCTGGTCCTGCCATTTGCGCGTCTGCAACTGGCCCTCGACATAGACCTTCATGCCCTTCTTCAGATACTGCTCCGCCACCTTGGCGATGCCCTCATTGAAGATGACGACGTTGTGCCACTCGGTTTTTTCCTTGCGTTCGCCGGAATTCTTGTCGCGCCAGCTTTCCGATGTGGCGATGCGGATGTTGACGACCGGTTCACCCGAATTCAGGCGACGGATTTCGGGATCCGCGCCGAGATTGCCGACCAGAATGACCTTGTTGACGCTACCCGCCATGATATTTCTCCGCGCTCATCCGAAACAAATTTTTGTCGCAGCACCTTACAGGCTGCAGGCGATCGCCGCTTGCCATGGCTGCCTTTACCCACAAGGTTTTTGTTCCCTTTTCGTTCTTATCCGCATCGCTGCTTATTGTCAAGGAATGGCAGCAATGCCGAAGCCGCTCATATGGGTTTGAAAAGACCGCTTGCCAAATCAATAAGTATTCACTTATGCTTTTGGCATGATCGAAGCAGAGATTTTCCGGGCACTGGCCGACCCGACGCGCCGCGCCGTCTTTGAGCGGCTGGCCGCCGGCGAGATGAGCGTGTCGGAATTGCGCACCGGGATGACGGTGTCGCAGCCCGCGGTGTCGCAGCATCTGGCGGTGCTGCGTGGGGCCGGGCTGGTGGTCGAGCGGCGAGCCGGCCGCAACGCCTATTACCGCGCCGATCCGCAGGGGCTCGCCCCCTTGCTCTCCTGGATCGAACGCTACCGGACCTTCTGGCCGGAGCGCATCGAAAGGCTGAAGGCGGTTTTGAAGGACATGGATCAATGAAGAAGGCGGGATCAACGACCAACGCGGGCCAAAGCGACGCCGCGGATGCGCTCGAGTTCGAGTACGAGCTTGCCGAGCCGCCGGAAAAGGTCTGGCGGGCCCTGACCGTACCGGAATTGCTCGCCGCCTGGATGATGCCGAACGACATCAGACCCGAGATGGGCAACCGTTTTGCCTTCGCCGGAACGGGCGCGTCGATCGAATGCGAAATCCTCGACGCCGATCCCGAGAAGCTGCTGCGCTATTCCTGGCGGGAGCAGCCGGGCGACGCAGCCAGGCAGGATCCGCTCGACAGCACCGTCACCTTCACACTTGCCCGAACCGTTTCCGGCGGCACGCATCTGCGTGTCGTCCATGACGGCTTTGCCCGCAAGGCCATGCCTGCCGTCGCCATGGCAGGCGCCGGCTGCCGGCTTTCGCTCGATGCAAACAGGTCACCTAAGCCAATCGCCGCAAACACGCCTCGCCTCCTGCTGCGCGCGGCCTGAAAACAAACAGACGGAGAGAGACAATGAGCGGTGTTGCCAATCTGGTTCCGATGGTGATCGAGCAATCGAGCCGCGGCGAACGCGCCTTCGACATCTTTTCACGACTGCTGCGCGAGCGCATCGTCTTCATCAACGGTGAGATCAACGACGACATCTCGGCGTTGGTCTGCGCGCAGCTTCTGTCGCTGGAATCGGACAATCCCGACAAGGAGATCTCGCTCTACATCAACTCGCCGGGCGGCGTGGTCACCAGCGGCTTCGCCATCTACGACACAATGCAATACATCAGCTGCCCGGTGTCGACCGTATGCATGGGGTTTGCCGCATCGATGGGCTCGTTCCTGCTGATGGCAGGCGCACCGGGGCGCCGGATCTCGCTGCCGAACGCCACCATCCTGCTGCATCAGCCGCTGGGCGGGTTCCAGGGCCAGGCCTCCGACATCCAGCGCCATGCCGAGCGCATCGGCCGGACGAAACGGCACATGGCCGAACTCTACGCGCAGCATTGCGGCCGCAGCTATGAAGAGGTCGAGCGCACGCTGGACCGCGACCACTTCATGACCGCCCGCGAGGCCCAGGCATGGGGCATCGTCGACCATGTTTTCGACACGCGAAAAAAGGCGGCGTGAGCCAGGGCCGGATCGGAGTCCGTCCGGCTGTCGAAGATTTGACGATGCCGGTCTGGTTCCATCGGCGGCGCGCCACTATAGTCTTGGGATGACCGACACTCATCAGTCCAGATCATTGCACCGCGTCATCGCCGTTGTAGCGCTCGCCATTGCGGGCCTCATCAGCGGCGCGGCACTTGCCGAAGACAGTTCGCCGTCAACGCAAAAAGGCGCCCTGCCCGGCGTAACCGGTGACTACCGCATCGCCAAGCCGGCTCCGGAGCCCGACGACGCGTTTCCCGGCAACGGCAACGGCCAGTTCAAGATCGGCGATACGGATGTCAGGATTTCCGGCAGCATCACCGTCGATGTCGGCGCCGGCTCGATCGGGCCGCCGCGCCACTGACAGTCTGTCGGCGCGTGCTGCGTTGCGCCTGTCGCCAACAGACAATCCGCACATGAAAACGGCCCCGCCGTGCTTTGCGCAAACGGACGGGGCCTTTTTGGATCTCAAATCCAATCTCTACCGGGAGTGTACTGCCGGCATTTGATTTCGGATGCAACGCGGCGTTCAACCGACGATCCGACTAACAGTCTCTGATTTTTACGGGGATATGGCAGGTCACGGTTTGTCGGGTGGCGAAAACGCTAAACCCTGGCACTTATGCCTGCCGCCGCTCCAGTAACAACTGGAACCCTATGGGACGATCCGGTGGCGTCATAGCTCCGCTCCTTTGTCCATTGCGACGTTGTCGTCACGAAGCACAAATCGCAAATGCCTGCGGCGTCTCGCAGGCCGCCTTTGGGCGGCGAGGCCATCGAAAGACGGCCGTCTTCGTTGACTGCTGGAGACTGCTCCCGTCAGCTGGTGGCGTCAACCATCAATAGCCGGTTACCGAAAAATGTGATCGCCGGAAGGTTACGTGCAGGTCAGCTTTTGCACAGCTTTGTCAGGAGCGTGTTCGGCCTTTGTTCTTTCCGCTTGCCCGTTCACGCGAAAGACGGTTAAACGCTTTGGTCGGGAATTGTGGCGTCTCTCGACGTGGCGGCAAAACTACCTACATAGGGGATGGCCGGGAAAACCCGCCATTCCAGGAAATTCCAGATTCTGAGGCGGCGACCGGCTATGGCCGACCATAAATATCTTTCCATTCGCGGGGCGCGCGAACACAATCTGAAGAATGTCGATCTCGACTTGCCGCGTGACAGCCTGATTGTCATGACCGGCCTGTCGGGGTCCGGCAAGTCATCGCTTGCCTTCGACACGATCTATGCCGAAGGCCAGCGCCGCTACGTCGAAAGCCTGTCGGCCTACGCGCGGCAATTCCTTGAGATGATGCAGAAGCCTGACGTCGACCAGATCGACGGCCTGTCGCCCGCCATCTCCATCGAGCAGAAGACCACCTCGAAGAACCCGCGTTCGACCGTCGGCACCGTCACCGAGATCTACGACTATATGCGGCTGCTTTTTGCGCGCGTCGGCATCCCCTATTCGCCGGCCACCGGCCTGCCGATCGAGAGCCAGACGGTTTCGCAGATGGTCGACCGCGTGCTGGCGGTCGAGGAAGGCACGCGGCTGTTCATCCTGGCGCCGATGGTGCGCGGCCGCAAAGGCGAATACCGCAAGGAATTGCTGGAGTTGCAAAAAAAGGGCTTTCAGCGCGTCAAGGTCGATGGCGTCTTCTACGAAATCGCCGACGTGCCGGCGCTGGACAAGAAGTACAAGCATGACCTCGACGTCGTCGTCGACCGCATCGTCGTGCGCGGCGATCTGGCGACGCGGCTTGCCGATTCCATCGAGACCGCCCTGAAGCTGGCCGATGGGCTGGCGGTCGCCGAATTCGCCGACAAGCCGCTCGATGCCAGCCAGACCGGCGAGGATTCGGTCAACAAGTCGAAGAACGAGACGCATGAGCGCATCCTGTTCTCGGAAAAGTTCGCTTGCCCGGTCTCCGGCTTCACCATTCCGGAAATCGAACCGCGGCTGTTCTCGTTCAACAACCCGTTCGGCGCCTGCCCGACCTGCGACGGTCTCGGCAGCCAGCGCGCCATCGACGGCAATCTGATCGTGCCGGACGAGAACATCTCGCTGCGCGACGGCGCCGTCAGCCCGTGGGCGAAGTCGACCTCGCCCTATTACGCGCAGACGCTGGAAGCGCTGGGCAAGGCTTATGGCTTCAAGCTTGGCGACAAGTTCAAGGATTTGTCCGAAGAGGCCAAGGAAGCCATCCTGCACGGCACGGGCGAGCGCGAAATCACCTTCCAGTATGATGACGGCCTGCGCTCCTACAAGACCACCAAGACCTTTGAAGGCGTCATTCCCAATCTCGAGCGGCGCTGGAAAGAGACCGAATCCGCCTGGATGCGCGAAGAAATCGAGCGCTTCATGTCGGCGACGCCCTGCCCGGTCTGCAAGGGCTATCGGCTGAAGCCCGAGTCGCTGGCGGTGAAAATCGCCGGCAAGCACATCGGCGAAGTCACCGAGCTTTCCATCCGCAAGGCCGACCAGTGGTTCACCGACCTGCCAGCGTCGCTCAACGACAAGCAGAACGAGATCGCGGTGCGGGTCTTGAAGGAGATCCGCGAGCGGCTGCGCTTCCTCAACGATGTCGGGCTCGACTATCTGACGCTGTCGCGCAATTCCGGCACGCTGTCGGGCGGCGAGAGCCAGCGCATCCGGCTGGCGTCGCAGATCGGCTCGGGTCTTACCGGTGTGCTCTATGTGCTGGACGAGCCATCGATCGGCCTGCACCAGCGCGACAATGCCCGTCTGCTCGATACGCTGAAGCATCTGCGCGACATCGGCAACACGGTGATCGTCGTCGAGCATGACGAGGATGCCATCCTGCATGCCGACTATGTCGTCGACATGGGCCCGGCCGCCGGAATCCATGGTGGCGAGATCATCGCCCAGGGCACGCCGCAGCAGGTCATGGCCAATCCCAATTCGATCACCGGCAAATACCTGTCCGGTGCGCTCGAAGTGGCGACGCCTGGTGTCAGGCGCGAGGCGAAGAAGAACCGCCGCCTGAAAATCGTCGGCGCGCGCGGCAACAATTTGAAGAACGTCACCGCAGAAATCCCGCTCGGCACCTTCACCGCCGTGACCGGCGTGTCGGGCGGCGGCAAGTCGACCTTCCTCATCGAGACGCTGTTCAAGGCCGCGTCGCGCCGCATCATGGGCTCGCGCGAACATCCGGCCGAACACGACCGCATCGAGGGTCTCGAATTCCTCGACAAGGTCATCGACATCGACCAGTCGCCGATCGGCAGGACACCGCGTTCGAACCCCGCCACCTATACCGGCGCCTTCACGCCGATCCGCGACTGGTTCGCTGGGCTGCCCGAAGCCAAGGCGCGCGGCTACCAGCCGGGACGCTTCTCCTTCAACGTGAAGGGCGGCCGCTGCGAGGCCTGCCAGGGCGACGGCGTCATCAAGATCGAGATGCACTTTTTGCCCGACGTCTACGTCACCTGCGACGTCTGTCACGGCAAGCGCTACAACAGAGAGACCCTCGACGTCGTGTTCAAGGGCAAGTCGATCGCCGACGTGCTCGACATGACGGTCGAGGAAGGCGTCGACTTCTTCGCCGCCGTGCCCGGCGTGCGCGACAAGCTCGAAACGCTGAAGCAGGTCGGCCTCGGCTACATCCACATCGGCCAGCAGGCGACGACGCTGTCCGGCGGCGAGGCGCAGCGCATCAAGCTCGCCAAGGAACTGTCGCGCAAGGCAACTGGCAAGACGCTCTATATCCTCGACGAGCCGACCACCGGGCTGCATTTCCACGACGTCGCCAAGCTGTTGGAAGTGCTGCATGAACTGGTCGACCAGGGCAACACGGTGGTGGTCATCGAGCACAATCTCGAAGTGATCAAGACCGCCGACTGGGTGCTCGACCTCGGCCCCGAAGGCGGCGACGGCGGCGGCGAACTGGTTGCCTCCGGCACGCCGGAAGCAATCGTGCGCGAGAAGCGCAGCTACACCGGCCAGTTCCTCAAGGAGCTTCTGGAGCGGCGCCCCGGAGGCAAGCGCGAAGCGGCGGAGTGATCGGACCGGTTGGCGCCTGGAGAGCTTTTGAATGAAAATCAGAAGAGCGCTTGCCGGTGATCTCCAAACTGTCGTCTCGCTGACGGAAGCGGCCTATGCGCCTTACACTGCACTGTTAGGCGCACCGCCGATCCCAGTCACCGAAGACTATACGCCGCGCATCGCGCGCGGCGAGGTGTGGGTGTTGGAAAGCGGCAGCGAAATTGCCGGAGTACTCACACTGGAACGGCACGACGATCACGCGATGATCTTCTCCGTCGCGGTCTCTCCTGACTTTCAGGGCAAAGGCTTCGGTATTGCGTTGCTCAAACACGCGGACGAACAGACGCGGCTGTGGCGCTTGCCCGAGGTGCGGCTTTACACCAACGCCAGGATGGAGCGGAACATCGCGCTCTATCTGGCCTACGGTTTCCACGAAACGGGTCGCCGGCCCAATCCCTACCGGCCGGGATGGGTGCTCGTCGACATGGCAAAAGTCGTCGATGAGACCACCGCGGCCTGATTTTTTCAGCACTGGGAGGATGACAATGAGCACATCGGGAACAATCCGCGCCGGCATGGGCGGCTGGACCTTCGAGCCCTGGGATACGTCCTTCTATCCCGACAAGCTTCCCAAGGCCAAGCAGCTGAACTACGCCACTCGCCAGGTGCCGAGCATCGAGGTCAACGGCACTTACTATTCCAGCTTCAAGGAGCCGACCTTCGTTAAATGGGCCAACGAGGCGCCGGACGGTTTCGTGTACTCGCTAAAGGGCAACCGCTTCGTCACCAACCGGCGCGTGCTCGGCGAGGCCGGCGAATCGATGATGCGCTTCCTCGGCTCGGGTGTTGCCGCGCTCGGTGAAAAGCTCGGGCCGATCCTGTGGCAGTTCGCGCCGACCAAGAAATTCGATCCGGACGATTTCGAAGCCTTTTTGAAACTGCTGCCGGAAAAGCAGGACGGCGTTGGGCTGCGCCATGCGCTCGAAGTCCGCAACGACAGTTTTGTCGTGCCGGAATTCGCAGCACTTGCCCGAAAATACAAGGCCGCGATCGTTTACGCCGACCATGCCAAATATCCCGACATCGCCGATGTCACCGGTGATTTCGTCTACGCCCGGCTGCAGACCGGCAGCGATGACAATCCCGACTGCTACACGCCGAAAGGCCTCGATGAATGGGCCGCGCGGGTAAAGATTTGGGCGCAAGGCAAGCAGCCGGCCGACCTGCGGCGCGCCGACCCCGCCACCGATGCGCCGGTCAAGCCGCGCGACGTGTTCGTCTACTTCATCACCGAGGGCAAGGTGCGCGCGCCGTTCGGCGCCATGGCACTGATGAAGCGAGTGGACCAGGGTCAGCCGGTGCCCTGACGCAGCGGAATCATGGCATCTTCGCTACCGTCGTAACCTTATCGATACCTCCTTGCTGCATGAATCCAGCCGAACCAGTCGCAGATTTGGGCCGCCGCGGGCAAGGACGAGGGGCATGTCGCTCGACTACACTTCACTTCTGCTGGCTGTCGGTTTTTCCGCTGCCTGCCTGAGCCTGACATTGTTTGGCATGTGGCTGACCGCTCGCTCGGAGAAATTCCTGCTGACATGGGCGATCAGTCTGGTGTTCGTGGTCGGCGATATTTTTGTCTATGACGCCTATATCGATATGCCCGGGCGCCTGCTCGGCATCGCCACGCTGGCTTTCCTCCTGCTCGGTTTCTCGACAATGCTGGGCGCGGCCTACCAGTTCAGAACCGGCGGCTCGCCAGTGCCGCGAACGGTGCTTGGCAGCGCCATTTCGCTGGCCGTGACGTTGCCTCCGATGGCTCTAGGCTATGACGGGCTGGGCTTCATGTTCGAAAATGCCTTCGCCGCCTTGCTTCTGTTCGCAACGGCGGTCGAATACTGGAAAGGCCGCGACGAAGCCCCTGCCCTGACGATCGGTATCACCGCGCTCTATTCCGCCACGGCCGCATCCTTCGCTCTCTGCGCCATGGTTCTAGCCTTGGATGGAAAGCTGGTCCTTGGACATGCGCCAAGCAACTGGGCCGAGGAACTGAGCCTCATCATCGTCATCGCCAGCATGACCGGGATCGGGGCGCTTTCCCTGGCCCTGAACCAGGGACGTCTGGCCCGGCATCACCGCCACAATGCCCTGACCGACCCGCTGACCGGCCTGCTCAACCGCCGCGCCCTGTTCGACCTGCACGGCGATGCGCCGGTCGGCGCCTTCACGGCGGTGGTCGTCTTCGATCTCGACAACTTCAAGGCCGTCAACGACGAATTCGGCCACGCCGCCGGCGATGAGGTGCTGAAGGTGTTCGCACGGGAACTCGCCGGCAATCTCCGCCCGGGCGACGTCGCCGCGCGCATGGGCGGCGAGGAATTCGCGCTGGTGCTGAAGCGGACCTTGCCCGAAACGGTGGAGGCCACCGCCGAGGCCATACGGACAGCTTTTGCCGCGCACCGCATCGAAACCGAGACAGGCTCGCTGATATGCACGGTCAGTGCCGGATTTGCTTTCGGCACCAAGGAAGGTCTCGGCTTCGACAAGGTGCTCAATACCGCCGACAAGGCGCTCTACGACGCCAAGCGCGGTGGCCGCAACCGCGTCACCGCCTCTCCGTTCAGGCGCGCAGGCTGATCGCGCATCTGTGGCAGCCACGATCACGATGAGCTGTGCGACTTCCAGAGCATTTCACCGTTTCAAGGAAACGGCGAGCTGCTCTAACCCGTTGTCTGATGCAATTATCCAGGGAAAGCGCTTCGCACTTTTCCCAGAATTGCTCTACGCCGCCATCACGATTTCATTGAATGCATCCAGGTCGACATAGAAGACCTTGGTGATCTCCTCGATCAGGTCGTCATGGCCGTAGCCTTGGGACTTCAAGATGTTGATGGCAGTGATGATATCGACGCGCTCGGTAAGCCGCCGCTTCTGGTAGTCCTCGACGTAACGTTCCATGGCTGTCCCTTAGCCTGTGTGCCCAAACGCGTTGAACGACAAAGATCGCAGGAGAGAAGCTAGGAAGCCTTGCTTGCGTGAGACTTGCCGGTGATAGCCGCGGCCTCGATCTGCGATAAACCAGACTGGTACGGAAGCGGCCGACTCACAAAAGCCTAGGAAAAGACTAGCACGCAGTTGCCGATGCACCAGAGACGCTGATGCAGGGCCGGAGAAATATTGGATTTGGCAAGGACTTCGGATCGTCAACTGAAGTGCGGCGGCGATTCTACACCGTCAGGAACTTCCGGACATCGGCACGGTCCAGATCTTCCGCCGGACCGGTATGGACGATCACGCCCCGGTCCATGATGTTGACCTCGTCGGCGAGTTCGCGGCAGAAATCGAGATATTGTTCGACCAAAAGCACGGCGATGCCGGCTTGGTCGCGCAGGTAGCGGATGGCGCGGCCGATGTCCTTGATGATCGACGGCTGGATGCCTTCGGTCGGCTCGTCGAGCACCAGCAGCTTCGGCCGCATCACCAATGCCCTCCCGATGGCGAGCTGCTGCTGCTGGCCCCCGGAAAGATCGCCACCGCGACGGCCGAGCATCTGCTTCAGCACCGGGAACAATTCGAAGACATGTGCAGGAATGTTGCGGTCGGCCCGTTTCAGCGGCGCGAAGCCTGATTCCAGGTTCTCCCGCACGGTGAGCAGCGGAAAGACCTCCCTGCCCTGCGGTACGAATGCGATGCCCGACCGGGCGCGGTCATACGCCGCGCTCCGGTCGAGCGCCTTCCCCTCGAAGGCAACGCTTCCGCTCGTCAGCCGGTGATGGCCGACGATCGATCTCATCAAACTGGTCTTGCCGACGCCATTGCGGCCGAGCACGCAGGTGATCTTGCCGGCGCCCGCCTTCAGCGACACGCCGCGCAGCGCCTGGGCGGCGCCGTAGTGCAGCGTGGCATTGGAAACTTCGAGCATGTCAGCGCCTTTTCCAGAACCGCAGAAACGACAAATCGAAGTGATGGAACTGCACCCGCCAAACCATGCTCATCTCCCCAGATAGACTTCGACGACACGCTCGTCGGCCGACACAAAATCGAGTGTGCCCTCACTCAGCACCGAGCCCTCATGCAGGCAGGTGACCTTGACGCCGAGCTCGCGCACGAAATGCATGTCGTGCTCGACGACGATGACCGAATGGTCGCGGGCAATATCCTTGAGCAGCCGCGCGGTTTCCTCGGTCTCGGCATCGGTCATGCCGGCGACCGGTTCGTCGACCAGAAGCAGTTTCGGGTCCTGCGCCAAGAGCATGCCGATCTCGAGCCACTGCTTTTGCCCATGGCTCAGATTGGCCGCCAGTTCGTCACGCTTGTCGCCAAGCCGGATGATGCCGAGGATGTCATCGATCTGCCGCGTCTCGGCGGCCGAGCGGCGATGGAACAGCGCCGGGAAGATCGAGCGCGGCCCCTTCAGCGCCAGCATCAGGTTTTCCTCGATCGTGTGGCTTTCGAACACGGTCGGCTTCTGAAACTTGCGGCCGATGCCCATCATGGCGATCTCGGCCTCATCATGCTTGGTCAGATCGACCTGGCCGTCGAAGAACACGTCGCCTTCGTCGGGCCGCGTCTTGCCGGTGACGATGTCCATCATCGTCGTCTTGCCGGCGCCGTTGGGGCCGATGATGGCGCGCATCTCACCCTTGTCGAGCACCAGCGACAGATTGTTGATGGCGCGAAAGCCGTCGAAGGAGACCGAAACTCCGTCGAGATAAAGGATCGTGTTCGACTTTGACATGGTCGCTCACTCCGCCGGCTGCGGTTCGGGGTTGCTGGCGGACCAGTCGCCGGGCTTTCTCGCCTCGCTGCGAACGATTTTCGCCGGCGGCGGGACGTCGGCATCGGTGCCGGCTTCCTCGGCAATCGAAGCTGCCCGCAACGCCCTGGCGTTGCCGCGCCAGCTGTCCCACATGCCGATGATGCCCTTGGGCAGCAAGAGCGTGACGGCGACGAACAGCCCACCCAAGGCAAACAGCCAGAATTCCGGCAGCACGCCGGTGAACCAGGATTTGCCGGCATTGACCAGCAACGCACCGATGATCGGTCCGACAATGGTGCCGCGCCCGCCGACGGCGGCCCACACAACGACCTCGATCGAATTGGCCGGCTCGAATTCACCCGGATTGATGATGCCGACCTGCGGCACGTAGAGCGCGCCGGCTATGCCGGCCATGACGGCCGAGACGGTGAAGGCGAACAGTTTTACGTTCTCCGCCCGCCAGCCGAGGAAGCGCGTGCGGCTCTCGGCATCGCGCACAGCCATCAAGAGCTTGCCGTATTTGGAGCCGACGATCGCCCAGGTGACGAAGACGGCTAGCGCGAGCATCACGGCGCTGGCGGCAAACAGCGCCGAGCGCGTCGCGTCGGCCTGCACGTTGAAGCCCAGAATATCTTTGAAATCGGTCAGGCCGTTGTTGCCGCCGAACCCCATGTCGTTGCGAAAAAAGGCAAGCAGCAGCGCGTACGTCATCGCCTGGGTGATGATCGAGAGATAAACGCCGGTGACGCGGCTGCGGAAGGCGAACCAGCCAAAGACGAAAGCGAGCAGGCCGGGCACCGCGAGCACCATGAGGCCGGCGAACCAGAAATGGTCGAAACCGTACCAGAACCAGGGCAATTCCTTGTAGTTCAGGAACACCATGAAGTCGGGCAAGATGGGATTGCCGTAGACGCCGCGTGAGCCGATCTGGCGCATCAGATACATGCCCATCGCATAGCCGCCGAGCGCGAAGAAGGCGCCGTGGCCAAGCGAAAGGATGCCGCAATAGCCCCAGACAAGATCGAGCGCCAAGGCGAGCAGTGCATAACAGAGATATTTGCCGGTCAGCGCGACAATGTAGGATGGGATGTAGAAGGCGCTGGCAGGAGACACCGCAAGGTTGAGCAGCGGCACGATGACGGCCACCGCCAGCAGGATGAAGATCGTGATGGCGATGCGGCGGTCCGCGCCGGCGGCAAAGAAGCGTCCCGTGATCATGCTTCCACCGCCCTGCCCTTGAGCGCGAACAGGCCGCGCGGGCGCTTCTGTATGAACAGGATGATCAGCACCAGCACGACGATCTTGCCGAGCACCGCGCCCGCATAGGGCTCGAGGAACTTGTTGACGATGCCAAGCGAGAAGGCGCCGACCAGCGTGCCCCACAGATTGCCGACGCCGCCGAAGACGACGACCATGAAGCTGTCGATGATGTAGCCGCGACCGAGATTGGGCGAGACATTGTCGATCTGGCTGAGCGCGACACCGGCAATGCCTGCAATGCCGGAGCCGAGCGCGAAAGTCAGCGCGTCTACCCATGGCGTCCTGATGCCCATCGAGGCGGCCATGCGCCGGTTGGCGGTGACGGCGCGCATCTGAAGGCCCCAGGGCGTGCGCTTCATCACGTAGAGCAGGATGCCGAAGACAGCGAGCGCGAAAACCAGGATCCACAGCCGGTTCCAGGTGATCGCCAACTGTCCGACATTGAACGAGCCCGACATCCACGAGGGGTTGCCCACCTCCTGGTTGGTCGGCCCGAAGATCGAACGCACGGCCTGTTGCAGGATCAGCGAGACGCCCCAAGTCGCAAGCAGTGTTTCCAGCGGCCGCCCGTAGAGAAAGCGGATGACGCCGCGCTCGATGATCAGGCCGACCAGAGCCGAGACGAGGAAAGCCAGCGGCAGCGCAATAACCAGCGACCAGTCGAACAGGCCGGGAAAGGAGGTGCGGATCACCTGCTGGACGACGAAGGTCGTGTAGGCGCCGAGCATGACCATCTCGCCGTGCGCCATGTTGATAACGCCCATGACGCCGAAGGTGATGGCAAGGCCGATCGCCGCCAGCAGCAGCACCGAGCCCAGCGAAATGCCGTACCAGATGTTCTGGCCGGCATCCCAGAAGGCCAGCGTCGAATTGATGTTGGCGATTGCGGTCGTCGCCGCTTGCTTGACCGCGTCGGTGGATTTCGCCTCGACCGAGGTGAGCAGGGAAACCGCATCGCGGTCGCCACGCGCGCCGATCAGGGCAATTGCAGCGAGCTTGTCGGCTTCAGGCCGGTCGGAGACCAGAACGGAGGCGGCACGAGCCTGTTCGAGCAGCGCCTTGACGCTGGCCACGGTCTCACTGGCGATTGCCGTGTCGAGCGGTCCGATGTTTGCGGCGTCGGGCGTCTTGAACATGGTGTCGGCGGCGGCGATGCGCACGGCCGGATCCTTGGCGCAAAGCGTCAGCGTGCCCAACGCATCGCGGATGACGCGACGCAGCGTGTTGTTGACCTTGATCTTGGTGATGTCGTCCTTGGCCGCCTCGCCCGATGCCTCGCCGCTCAACGGGTCGGAAAGCTGGACGCTTTCGCCCGCTTCCTTGCCGACAAACACCAGGGAATCGGCCTTGCGGACATAGAGGTTGCCGTCGGCCAGTGCCGCAAGCGGCCGCTCCACCGCCGGATCGCCGGCAGCAGCCAGTTCGTGGACGACGGCTCCGATCTCGGAAAAGCCCTTGGCCGCGGCGAATTTGGCGATGATGCCGCGCAGATCGGCTTCGCCGGCGCCGGAGGACGACAGTGTCGCCAGCAGGAACAACAGCATCAAACCAATCGTACGAAACAGGTTCATCGGTCTCTGGTAACCCTTGAAGGTTGAAGTGGGCGTGGGGGGCGCGGGCGCGAGAGCGGCGGGCCGGGCGGGCGGCGCGCGGAGGGGGGGGCAGGGGTCCAGGATCTAAATGTCGAACCCACCCCGGAGGCGCGAGCG
>NZ_JAMYQY010000018.1:142500-144021 GCF_040321125.1 Mesorhizobium sp. M0518 | reverse complement strand
CCCTAAGCAAGCGTTTGCTTGCATTCCCTTAGCAAGCGTTTGCTTGCATTCCCTTAGCAAGCGTTTGCTTGCATTCCCTAAGCAAGCGTTTGCTTGCGTTCCTAAGCAAGCGCTTGCTTGCTTTTTTTGTGTAAGCCGAGGCCTACAGATAGGTATATGGCTGACCAAATGAAAGGGCCGCTTACGCGGCCCGTGATCCCTTGGCGGGCCATTTCATAAAGAGAAGATTTCTCTCACATCCGATTGGATGTGAGTTCAACGTGCGTTTGGCAGACCTGGCAGCGACCTACTCTCCCGCGTCTTGAGACGAAGTACCATCAGCGCTGGAGCGTTTCACGGCCGAGTTCGGAATGGGATCGGGTGCAGCCGCTCCGCCATAACCACCAGGTCGGCAAAACGCACGTTGTTCGAGAAGCTTTTTTGAGCGAATAGCCAATAGTGAGTAGCGAATAGGGACCCTATTTGCTGCTTTCTCTGAGCTGTTCGCTGGTCTTTTTGTGCCTTTACAGTTCTTTGGATCCTGACGCCTTTCGAAGCGAAGCTTCGCAAGGTCGACCGACCGTCGGCGCTGATGCGCCGCACCCACGTAGCGCCGCCCGCAGGGCGGAACAAGCGTGAGTGAGAACATCTGACTTTGTCAGATGAGCATAAGGAATGAGAACGATCAAGCCGATCGAACTATTAGTACCGGTAAGCTTCAAGCGTTGCCGCTCTTCCACACCCGGCCTATCAACGTGGTCGTCTTCCACGGTTCTCAGGGAATACTCGTTTTAAGGTGGGTTTCCCGCTTAGATGCCTTCAGCGGTTATCCCGTCCGGATATAGCTACCCTGCTATGCGGCTGGCGCCACAACAGGTCCACCAGAGATCCGTCCATCCCGGTCCTCTCGTACTAGGGACAGATCCTTTCAATATTCCTACACCCACGGCAGATAGGGACCGAACTGTCTCACGACGTTCTGAACCCAACTCACGTACCGCTTTAAATGGCGAACAGCCATACCCTTGGGACCTGCTCCAGCCCCAGGATGCGATGAGTCGACATCGAGGTGCCAAACAACCCCGTCGATATGGACTCTTGGGGGTCATCAGCCTGTTATCCCCGGCGTACCTTTTATCCGTTGAGCGATGGCCCTTCCACGCGGGACCACCGGATCACTATGACCGACTTTCGTCTCTGCTCGACTTGTCAGTCTCGCAGTCAGGCAGGCTTATGCCATTGCACTCAGCGAACGATTTCCGACCGTTCTGAGCCCACCATCGCGCGCCTCCGTTACTCTTTAGGAGGCGACCGCCCCAGTCAAACTACCCACCATACATTGTCCCGGACCCGGATAACGGGCCGCGGTTAGACATCCATAGTAATAAGGGTGGTATTTCAAGGGTGGCTCCACCTGAGCTGGCGCCCAGGTTTCAAAGCCTACCACCTATCCTACACATGCCACTACGAATGCCAATGTAAAGCTATAGTAAAGGTGCACGGGGTCTTTCCGTCTAACCGCAGGAACCCCGCATCTTCACG
>NZ_JAMYQY010000018.1:0-137500 GCF_040321125.1 Mesorhizobium sp. M0518 | reverse complement strand
CTCCTATATAGGAGTGTGCGATGGGCCTTGCAGAGAAGGTACACCGCCCCGCCTGGTAGAGCGCTCTACAAGAGAAGTGCTTGGGGGCAATTCGTTCGGAGCCTGGCGCTTCGTTGACTTCACCTGCCATGACAGGCAAATGTCACGGCCACAACAAAAGCGACAAGCCGTTCCGCCCGGGGAAGAAGCAGCCTTTCTGGATGCCAGACACGGAAGATGTCATAGCCGAACTCGGCAACGAGCCGCCGCTTATCGCGGATGGCCGCAGCGGCCCGCCCGACCGGCGCGAGGTTTCTGCACGCTGGCTGTCGGGAACATTTCTCACTGGCGTGACCTCGAGCGTGCTGATGGGCGTGGCGCTGTTCGCCGCCCTTGACGGCCGCCAGCAGCTGGCCACCCCACCCGAGATCGCCGAGTTGATCAGCCTTGCCGGCAACGGGGATTCCGGCGAAGTCGCCAAGACCACCAGGCTGGTGGCGCCGCGTCAAATCGCAAAGGCCAAGGACCGCCGTCGCATGGAAGTGTCGATGGTCACCAAGGTCGGCGACCGCGATGTCATCCACACCATGCCTTTCGTGCAGATCAAGATGGCCCTTGCCGCCGGCCACACCACCAGCCGCGCCTACCCACCCTTCGACCCGATGCAGGTGTTCGGCGACGACAGCGACGACAATGCCCAGCCGGCGACGGCCTCTGCCGCTTCCGGCCAGATCTACGGCGCCAAGGTCGAAAGCGAGATGAGCCTGAAGACCGTCGATTTTCCGATCGACACCGCTTCCTTCGACGAAAAGAGCGACCTCTCCGCCGACGAGGTGGAAAAGGTGGTGCGCGAAGCCGGCACCGACCTCAGCGACGGCGCCGTGCAGGTCGCTTCGCTCCACTATGTCGACCCGCAGCGATTCGGCGAAGCTTTTGCCGAGAGCATGGCCGGCTCCTACGACGTCAAGATCGTGCCGGAAAATGTCTCGGTGGCGCCGCGAGCCACCGTTGACGACCAGGCGCCGGCTTTTGCCGAGGAAATCATCCCCTTCACCAAGGATCTCGACGTCACCGAGGCTTTTGCCGATTCGGGCTACACAGGTGAAGATGCCACCGGAATGGCCGAAGCCATCGCCAAGTTGCTCAATGCGACGGCGCTCAAGGCTGGAACCGTACTGCGTGTCGGCCTCGAGGTTCACGGCGATGCCGCCAAGGTCGTGCGCACCAGCGTCTATGACCGGACCCAGCACATCGTCACCATCGCGCTCAACGATCGCGGCCAGTATGTGCCGGCGCAGGAACCGGATCCGAACCCCGAATTGCTGACAGCCTTCGATGATTCGTCGGCGCCGGTCGTGGTGCGCGGCAACCTGCCCAACGTCTATGACGGCATCTACCGCGCTGCCTATTCCTACGGCATGTCCAAGGCGATGACGCAGCGGTTGATCAAGCTGCTGGCGTCCGACGTCGACTTCCAGTCCCGCCTCAGCCCCGCCGACCGCATCGAAGTCCTGTTCTCGCAGCCCGACGGCGACGACCAGACCTCGGACAACTCCGAGCTTCTTTACGTCTCGGCGACGTTCGGCGGCCAGACCCGCAACTTCTACCGCTTCCAGATGCAGGACGGCGGCACCGACTATTTCGATGAGGACGGTTCGAGCGCCGAGCAGTTCCTGTTGCGCAATCCCCTGCCCGCCGGGAAATTCCGCTCCGGTTTCGGCGCCCGCAGGCATCCCATCCTCGGCTATGTCCGCATGCACACCGGCGTCGACTGGGCAGCCCCCATCGGCACGCCGATCATCGCCGCCGGCAACGGCACGGTCGAGAAGGTCGGCTGGGCGGGCGGTTACGGCAAGCAGATCATCATCCGCCACGCCAATGGCTACGAAACGTCCTACAATCACCAGAGCGCCTTTGCCAAAGGCATCGAACCGGGCGTGCACGTCCGCCAGGGCCAGACCATCGGCTTTCTCGGCCAGACCGGCCTCGCCACCGGCCCGCATCTTCACTACGAGCTGATCGTCAACGGCACCAAGGTTGATCCGATGCGTGTCCGCCTGCCGGTCGGCAAGGTGCTGAAGGGCGATGACCTCGTTGCCTTCAAGCGCGAGCGCGAGCGCATCGACGAACTGCTGAAGCAGGAAGACAGCGATTCGCTGAAGGTTGCGAGCGCCAAGATCGACGGTTGACCCGCTTCAGCCTTGCTGATCTTCGGCCTGTCGCGACCATGGCAATCGCTCACCGGGAATGGTCGTCCAGGCGATGACAGCCGCAAACAGGCAAAGCAGCGCGGTCACCGAAGAGACCGCGGCAAAAGCGGCGTCGCTGGCGGCGAGCCTCGCCGCATCGATGGCCGGCCCAAGCCCGGCTGGCGCCGGTTCACCAAATCCTGGGATGCCCGGCGTTGCGCTCGCGTCCAGCGCATTCGCGTAAACCCATGCGGCAAGCGAGCCCATCGCCGCCACCGCGATCAAACCGCCGATGCGTGAGACGGCATTGTTGATGCCGGAGGCCGCCCCCGTGTCCTTGTCTTCCACCGCCGTCATGATCGCGGTCGACAAAGGCGATACGACCAGAGCCATGCCGAGCCCCATCAGCCCCATCAGCGGGAATGTTCCGGTCCAGAAATTATGGATACCGGCGTAGGTGAGCAAGGCCAGCCCGGCAAACGCAAAAGCCACGACCAGGCTGCCGCAGGCGATCGGAAAACGCGGTCCGATCCGGTCCGACAGCTTGCCGACAGGTCCTGACAAAAGCGCGATCGCTGCCGACAAGGGCAGGAAGATGAAGCCGACCTCGGCCGTGCTCAGTCCCCAGCCGGCGATCAGCAGCATCGGAAGATAGAAAAGGTTGGCCGATAGCGCGAAATAGAGGAAGAACGTCGCCACATTGGCGCCAGCGAAAGCACCGACGCGAAACAGGCTGAGGTCGATCATCGGCTCGCGCTGCCGAAGCTCGAAGATGATGAAGACAGCCAGCAATACGACGCCTGCGGCAATGCTCGGCCCTGCCATGAGGCCCTCGCCGCTGGCGCTCATCGAGGTCAGCCCATAGGCAAGCGCGCCGAAGGCCAATGTCGCGAGCGCTGCACCGCCGAGATCCAGGCTGCGTTTCTCCGTCGGCGTATCGGCTGGAACCTTGGCCAGCAGAAGCCAGATCGAAATAAGCCCGAGCGGCAGGTTGATGGCGAAGATCGCCCGCCAGATGCCGTCGCCGAAGGCCGACAGCACGAAGCCGCCGAGCACCGGGCCAAGTGCCGTGGTCAGCGCCGAAGCCGCCGCCCAGATGCCGATAGCGCGGCCGCGTTCTTTCTTCGGGTAGGCCTTGGCGATGATGGCGAGGCTGCCGGGCACCATGATCGCTGCGCCAATGCCCTGGACGGCACGAAATGCGATCAGCACAATGGCATTCGGCGCCAGCGCACAGGCAAGCGAAGCGACGATGAACAGCGCAATGCCGGCCACGAAGGCGCGGCGCAGGCCGAATCGGTCGCCGGCGGCACCCCCGGCCAGGATCAGTGCCGAGAGCGTCAACGCATAGGCATTGGAAATCCACTGCGCCTCGGCCAGGCTGGCGCCGAGATTGACGCGGATCGCCGGTGTGGCGATGGCCAGGATCGAGCCGTCTATGAAGCTAAGCGCCGAGGCCAGAATTGCCGCGATCAGCACAAATCGCCGCTGCGACTGCGGACAGAACGTCCCATTCCTGACCGGGCTGGTCAGCGGGACGGCGGCAGCTTTACTCGGTGAATGCATGAAATCTTGCTTAAACCCCTAGCGCACCGGCAACAACCATCCAGTGGCTTGCTGTCGCTGAAACCAGCCGTTTGGCCAGGGTTGCACCCTGTCAGGGCGCAAATGGCACAGTCATGCCAGCCCCGTTACACGCAGCCGGCGGGGATTTCGGTGAGGCGACCACTTGAAAGCTCGGTTTCATCCCGATCGTGCATCTGGTCTATGCCACCGCACTTCACAGTTCACTGCTGCGCAAGGCTATCGGCTGAAGGTCCGCCGACAAACTCCACAGTGACACCCGGTGAAACCAGCTTGGCCAACTCCCGCGCATCCCAGTTGGTCAGGCGTACGCAGCCATGGCTTTCGGTCTTGCCGATCTTCGACGGATCCGGCGTGCCGTGGATGCCATAGGTCGGCTTGTCCAGGGCGATCCAGACCGAGCCGACGGGACCGTTCGGGCCCGGCGGAATGGTCAGGACCTTGTCGTTCTGGCCCTGCTTGAAATTGATGCTGGGATTGTAGGTGTAGTTCGGATCGAGCGCGACGCGCGACACCGTGTGAATGCCGGACGGTGACGGCGTGTCCGATGAGCCGATGGTTGCGGGATAGGCCGCGACCAGTCTGCCGCCGGCATCATAGGCGAAAACCTCTTTCTTGTCCTTGTCCGCGACGATGCGGGCCACCGGCGTCGAAACCAGTTTTCCGAAATTGGCGACCTTGATGGTCGTGCCGGGACGATTGAAATCGACGTCCGGGTTGAGCGCTTTGAGATAATTCTCGTCCATGTGGAAGCGCTCCGCGAGCGCCTCGGTCACCGACGTGTAACCCATGCGGTCGAGTTGCGCCTTCTGGCTGTAGTCTTCCGGGATCGACGCGACATAGGGACCGGCCGCATCCTCCGCTGTGATCGTGTAGTTGGCGAAGGCATCGCCGCCGGATTGCGCAAGTGCCGCCTGGATGGCGACCGCGTCGGTCGATCGCAGATTGGCGCCGGTGATCTGGTTGTAGGCAGCGAGCGCCTTGTCGACATTCGAACCGAAACGCCCGTCGATGACGCCAGGCGAAGCGCCACCCCGGTCGAGCAGCACCTGAAGGGCGGCGACATCCTGGCGCGCTCCCAGCGAAAGTGCCGGGGCAACAGTGGTCTTGTCGCCAGCCTTTGGTGGCAGAGCCGCCTGATCGGCGGGTATCGCCGGCTGGGCAGGGTCTATCGAGGCCTCGTTCAGCGGCTGGCGCTTGATGGTGCCCGGCTTCGCCGGCTGCGGCGCGTCGGGATAATTGTCGTCGTAGCTGCCATCGTCCTGCGGTGGGGGAGGATAGGCTTCGACGGAATTGTCCCCATAGGGATCGTACTCGTCCGCCGGCGGCGGGATAACGCGGCCTTCCTCTTCCAACTGCTGGCGGCGGAACCGCGCCATGTCTTCCGGATCGTCGAGATAGTAGCGGTCGTCGCCGTCGGGGGCGCGGCCCAATTCGCGCAGTCGTGTCTCACGGCGCAGGGCACGACGGTCGAGCCGGGTCTGCGGCGGCTGGATGGCGATGACCTTGCCGGTATCGGCATCGACGATGACGCGGTTGCCTCTAGCGTCGTAGTAGATGTCGAGATTGCCGTCCTGGGCGATAAGGATGCCCCCGGTATCGGCGGCACGGACAATCGGTGGTGCGCTGTCCTGCGTTGGGGCAGCGATTGCATTGGCAGACAAAAGCCCGCCGGCAAGTACCGAAAGGGTGAAGATCGTACGCAGCATAGTGGCGAAACTCTCCGGTCCGTAATTGCCGCCGCCCGGCATTGTTCTCTGGCGAAGCCCCTCGCCAGCAAACCAGTTACCCACCATATGGTTCCAACATGAACCGGGCATGAAGATGGCGGTTTTCCGGCGCCTCGAGGAATATAGACTAGCTTGCGGCAAGTCCCAATTCCTTGCGCGCCTGCCTGGTCAGTTTCAGGGCTACAAGGCGATGGCTCTCGCGCAAATAGTCCTTCAGCGCGGCATCATCCATGCTCTGGCTTGTCCGACGCTGGATCCATGTCATGCCGCGCGAGGCAAGATAGGGCGCGGGCCGCAGGCCCGGCTGCTCCTTGAGCACGTCATAGGCGATATCGGAGCATTTGAAGGTGACGAAGAGCTGCTGGCCCTGGTCCCAGCCGCCGATCGCGAAGACCTTGGCCCCGATTTTCCAGACATGGGCGCCGCCCCACTGGACGACATGGCTCGTCGCGGGCAGCGAGGCGCAGAAGCTGTTGTAATCGTCCAGTGTCATCCGCGCCCGCTTTTTTGCGCATGTCGCCCAAAAGTGGCCCCGGTTTTGGGAGAACGACATGCATATGACAAAGAACCTAAAAAGCCGCGCGTCCGGGATGGACGCGCGGCTTTGGATCAGGCTGCCACTTCCGCCGCCACAATCGTCGGCTTCGAGCGGAAGTTCAGCCGGTCGGAACCGGCTGTCACCTTGACGGTCGAGCCGTCGAGAATGTCGCCGAGCAGGATCTTCTCCGCCAGCGGATCCTGCAACTCCTTCTGCATCACTCGCTTCAGCGGTCGCGCGCCATAGGCAGGGTCGTAGCCCTTGGCCGCCAGCCAATTGACCGCCTCCTGGTCCAGCGACAGCGTGATCTTGCGATCGACAAGCAGGCTCTCCAGCCGCTTGAGCTGGATCTCGACGATGCGGCCCATATCCTGCCGGCGCAGCCGGTGGAACAGGATCACCTCGTCGACGCGGTTGAGGAACTCCGGCCGGAACGACGCCCTGACGACACCCATCACCTCGTCGCGAACCAGATCGACGTCCTGATCCTCGCCGAGATTGACGAGAGATTCGGCGCCGAGGTTCGACGTCATGATGATCAGCGTGTTGCGGAAGTCGACCGTGCGGCCCTGGCCATCGGTCAGGCGGCCATCGTCGAGCACCTGCAACAGCACGTTGAACACATCGGGATGCGCCTTCTCGATCTCGTCGAACAGCACGACCTGATAAGGCCGGCGCCGCACCGCTTCGGTCAGCGCGCCGCCTTCCTCATAGCCGACATAGCCGGGAGGTGCGCCGATCAGCCGGGCGACCGAGTGCTTTTCCATGAACTCCGACATGTCGATGCGCACCATCGCGCTGTCGTCGTCGAACAGGAAGCTCGCCAGCGCCTTGGTCAACTCGGTCTTGCCGACACCCGTCGGCCCGAGGAACATGAACGAGCCGATCGGCCGGTTCGGATCCTGCAAGCCCGCGCGGGCGCGCCGCACAGCCTTCGAGACAGCTTGCACCGCCTCGCCCTGGCCGACGACGCGCTTGCCGATCTCGTCCTCCATGCGCAGCAGCTTGTCGCGCTCGCCCTGCAGCATCTTGTCGACCGGAATGCCGGTCCAGCGCGAGACGATATGGGCGACGTGGTCGGGGGTGACCACCTCTTCGACCATGCCGACCTTGCCGTCCTGGGCCTCGGCCTCCTTCAGCTTCTTTTCCAGCTCCGGGATCTTGCCATAGGCAAGCTCGCCGGCGCGCTGGAATTCACCCTTGCGCTGGGCAATGGCAAGGTCGTTGCGCGCCTCGTCGAGCTGCTTCTTCAGATCGGCGGCAAGCCCGAGCTTCTGCTTCTCGGCCTGCCATTTGGCGGTGATCTCGGTCGATTCCTCCTCAAGGCCGACGAGTTCCTTTTCCAGGCGGGCGAGCCTGTCCTTCGAAGCATCGTCCGTCTCGACTTTCAGCGCCTCGCGCTCGATCTTGAGCTGCATGATGCGGCGATCGATCTCGTCCAGCGCCTCGGGCTTGGAATCGACCTGCATGCGCAGCCGCGATGCGGCTTCGTCGACCAGGTCGATCGCCTTGTCCGGCAGGAAGCGATCGGCGATGTAGCGGTTGGACAGCGTCGCCGCCGCCACCAGCGCCGAATCCGAAATGCGCACCTTGTGGTGCTGCTCGTATTTTTCCTTCAGGCCGCGCAGGATCGAAACGGTGTCCTCCACCGTCGGCTCGTCGACGAACACCGGCTGGAAGCGGCGGGCAAGCGCTGCATCCTTCTCGACATGCTTGCGATACTCATCGAGCGTGGTGGCGCCGACGCAGTGCAGCTCGCCGCGCGCCAAAGCCGGCTTCAACAGGTTCGACGCATCCATGGCGCCATCCGCCTTGCCGGCGCCGACCAGCGTGTGCATCTCGTCGATGAACAGGATGATGTTGCCGTTGGCCGAGGTGACTTCGGAGAGCACGGCCTTCAGCCGCTCCTCAAACTCGCCGCGATATTTGGCGCCGGCAATCAGCGCGCCCATGTCGAGCGCCATCAGTTGCTTGTCCTTCAGCGATTCCGGTACGTCGCCATTGACGATGCGCAGCGCCAGGCCCTCGGCGATCGCCGTCTTGCCGACGCCCGGCTCGCCGATCAGCACCGGATTGTTCTTGGTGCGGCGCGACAGCACCTGGATGGTGCGGCGGATCTCGTCGTCACGGCCGATCACGGGGTCCAGCTTGCCGGCACGGGCATCCGCGGTCAGGTCGCGCGCGTATTTCTTCAGCGCGTCGTAGCCCTGTTCGGCACTCGCCGAATCGGCGGTGCGGCCCTTGCGGACATCGTTGATGACCTGGTTGAGCGCCTGCGCGGTGACGCCGGCCTTGGCCAGTATGTCGGCGGTCTTGGCCGATTTCTCCATGGCGAGCGCCTGCAAGAGCCGCTCCACCGTGACAAAGCTGTCGCCGGCTTTCTTGGCCAGTTCCTCGGCGGTCGAAAACACTTTTGCCAGCGGCTGGGCCAAATAGAGCTGGCCATTGCCGCCCTCGACCTTGGGCATCGCTTCGAGCGCCGTCTCGACGCCAAGCTTGACGTCGCGGACGTTGCCGCCGGCGCGTTCGATCAGCGACGCCGCCAGGCCCTCATCGTCGTCGACGAGCACTTTCAGGATATGTTCAGGGGTGAATTGCTGGTGGTTGCGGGAAAGTGCCATAGTCTGCGCGGACTGGATAAAGCCGCGCACACGCTCTGAGTATTTCTCGAGGTTCATATCTGTCTCCTTCCATCACCGGCCCGCTTTGCGGCACCGGATCCGATTGCGGTGACGGACCCGCCCATTCGAGCCGGGTCCAGTTGAGGCTGATATGGTGCACAGGTCCCGAACCCTCAAGACGTCTCGATATCGGCAACTTCATAATATTGCACCGCCGCCCAAACGAAAACGGCGGAGATTTCTCTCCGCCGTTCAATGCCTTGAAATGCCGTTCGATCAGCTGTCGGTATCGACGTTGACCGGTTGGGCGTTGCCGCTGTCGACCGGGGCCGCAGCCGCCTCGCCGGCATCGGCCACGGAATTGGCATTGTCACTACCGCCATCAACCTGATCGGCGTTGACGCGCGGGCGGCGCGGACGACGCGGACGACGGGCAGCCCCGCTTTCGGCGGCCGCCTCGTTGAGTTCGGCCTGGGCGGCAAGACCTGCTGGGGAAAGATTCTCGAACGACGGAGCCGGTTCGGCCGGCGCTACAGATTCGGTCGGCGAAACGGCTTCGCCCTGAACCGGGGTCTCGTTGCCCTGAGGCTGACCACCTTGTTCCACGGGTGAACCAAAGTCGCGCTGGCCGTTCTGGCCATAACCGCCATTGGGGCGACGATCGCGATGGCGCCCGCCATTGTTGTCGCGGCCACCATTGTTGCGCCCGCCATTGTTATCACGGGCCTCGCGGCCACCTTCCCGGTTGAGCGCAACCTCGGCAGGCGTCCCTTCGATGACCGGCTGCGGGCCGGCGCCATGGTTGATCACCGGGATCTGGACGTCGGAAACAGTGTTGCTGTTGTTGTTGCCGCCATTGTCGAAATCGTCGCGATCCTCGTCGCCGTCATCGTCGAAATCGTCGCGATTCTGCTGCGCGTTCTGGATCGGCATCTGCGCCTGTGCGGCCGCGATGATGCGATTGTAGTGCTCGGCGTGCTGGAGATAGTTCTCCGCCATGACCCGGTCGCCGGAGCTGTGAGAATCGCGGGCAAGGGTGGCGTATTTTTCGGCGATCTGCTGAGCCGAACCGCGGATCTTCACATCCGGGCCATTACTCTCGTAGTTGCGCGTCAGGGGATTAGGCCCCTTGCGGTTGTTGTTGTTATTGTTGTTGTTGTTGTTACCACCGCCGCCGCCACTATTGTTGCGACCGCGCATGCGCCTGTTCTGCTGTTGTGGCCTCATCAAACTCTCTTCATTTTGAAATTTTCGAAAAACTCTTCACGAACGGAGGCGCTCATGCAGCCAGCCGTTTCGTCTCTTCACCGGCGTTCGCCCGCATCGATTGCGTTGGCGCCACGTGCCATCCTGTTCCGGTTACATCACTTGCCGGACGATTCCCGCACGAAGCTTGGGCATCGTTTGCGCAAGAAGGCAGCTATTTCCAAGGAAAACCGAATCGCTAAGAGCACTGCCTGCTTCGTCTCATCCGGTTAAGGCGACCCTAGCCGCATTCCCCGGCATTGCCAAGCGCTTTTTTGCACTGCGTCAAGGCTTTATCCTTTCAAAGACAACAACCCTGTCGTTTCCACCGAGGTCACGAAAAGCACCGCCCGACACGTAGCCGGCTGCAGCGAATATCTCGCAGACCTCGTTGCGTTGCGTATGGCCGATCTCGACCGCAATCCTGCCTTCAGTTTCCAAAAACCTTGCCGCTTCCGCTGCGATGGTTCTGTAGGGGTTCAGACCGTCCGCACCGCCATCCAGGGCCAGGCGCGGGTCGAAATTGCGGACTTCGTCCTGCAGATTTCCAATGTCTTCCGTGGTTATATAGGGAGGGTTTGCGACAATTACATGGTACCGGCCGGAAACTTTTTCGAACCAGTCCGACTGCAGCGCCGTGAACCGGCCTGCAAGACCCAGTTGCCCAGCATTGCGCGCCGCCGTCGCCAGCGCACCCGCGGACAGATCGACGCCCGTGGCGTTAGCCGTCGGCACGACACTGAGCAGCGCCAGCGCAATGGCGCCGGTGCCGGTGCCAAGATCGAGGATGCGGCACTCGCCTTCCCGCGCCGCAACTGCCTTGACGAAGGGCAATATCGCCCCGACCAGCGTTTCGGTATCCGGCCGCGGCTCCAGCGTTTCCGGCGACAGCGACAGGCGCAAACCGTAGAATTCACGATAGCCGAGGATGCGATGCACCGGTTCGCCGCCAGCGCGGCGTCTCAAGGCGGCATCGATTTCGGCAACAACGCCGGCGCCGAGCCTGCGTTCGGGGTCCGCAATGGCTTGCGTGCGCGTGGTGCCGGAAAAATGCTCGACGATCAGCCTCGCATCGAGCGCCGGATCATCGATAGCGGCAGCGGCAAGCCGAGCCCGCGCTTCCCGCAGCAGCGGCCCGAGTGCATCGGGCAGGTCAGTCATCGATGCCGATGTCGGCGAGCAATTTCGACTGGTGATCGGCGATCAGCGCGTTGATGATCTCATCGAGTTCGCCCATCATTACCCGGTCGAGCTTGTACAGCGTCAAATTGATGCGGTGGTCGGTGACGCGGCCTTGCGGGAAATTATAGGTGCGGATGCGTTCCGAGCGGTCACCGGAACCGACCTGCGACTTGCGCGATTCGGAACGCTCCTCGTCAGCCTTGCCGCGCTCCAGATCATAGAGCCGGGCCCGCAGGATCTGCATGGCCTTGGCGCGGTTCTGATGCTGCGATTTCTCCGCCTGCACGACCATGATGCCGGTCGGCAGATGGGTGATGCGGACGGCCGAATCGGTGGTGTTGACGTGCTGGCCGCCCGAACCCGAGGCGCGCATCGTGTCGATGCGGATGTCTTCGGCCCTGATGTCGATGTCGACCTCTTCGGCTTCTGGCAGCACCGCGACGGTTGCCGCCGAGGTGTGGATGCGCCCGCTCGCCTCGGTTGCCGGCACGCGCTGCACCCGGTGCACGCCGGATTCGAACTTCAGATGCGCAAAGACGCCCTTGCCGGACACGGTGGCGATGATTTCCTTGTAGCCGCCGGCATCGCCATCGCTGGCCGAGGCGGTCTCGAAACGCCAGCCGCGTTCGGCGGCGTAGCGCTCATACATGCGAAACAGGTCACCGGCGAACAGCGCGGCCTCGTCACCGCCGGTGCCGGCGCGGATTTCGAGAATGGCGTTCTTGTCGTCGGCGGCATCCCTGGGCAACAGCAGGATCTGGATGTCCTTCTGCAGCGCCTCGATACGGTCCTCGACCTCCGGCAGCTCGGCCTCGGCGAGCGCCCGCATCTCGGCATCGGTGCCCTTGTCGGCAAGCATGGCTTCGAGGTCGGCCTGCTCATGCTCGGCCAGGCGCAGCGCCCTGACCTTGGCCACCATGTCTTGGATTTCCGCATATTCAGACGCCATCCGCACATAGGCATCCGGCGCCGGGCCGGCCGACATCTGCGCTTCGAGCATCTCGAAACGCTTGACGACTTGATCCATACGATCGCGGGGCAAATTGACCATGATGAAGCTGCTATAACGGGATCGAACGGTCGTCGGCAAAGGCCTGCAGCAGCGCCCGCATCGGCAAGCCCTGTGCCGGAGCCATCAGATTGTCGTCGAAAAACGCCTTCAACTCGTCCAGCGGCAGTTCCGTCAGCATCGCCTTGACCGGACCGATCGAGGCCGGCGACATCGAGATCGAACGGAAGCCGAGACCGATCAGCGCCATCGCCGAGATCGGCTTGCCTGCGAGTTCGCCGCACAGCGTCACCGGCGTATGGTTGCGGACGCCGGCATCGGCGATCTGCTTGAGCACGCGCAGGAACGGCGCCGACAGCGTGTCGAAGCGGTTGGCCAGTTGCGTGTTGCCGCGGTCAACGGCCATGACGAACTGGAACAGGTCGTTCGAACCGACCGAGACGAAATCGACCGCCTTCATCAATTCATCGAGCTGGAACAGGAGCGACGGCACTTCCAACATGGCGCCCAACTTCAGGCTGGTCGGCAAATGATGGGCAAAGCGCGACAAGTGCCGCACCTCGCGGTCGATGATCTCGCGTGCCTGGGCGATCTCGCCCAACTCGGTCACCATCGGCAGCATCAGCTTCAATTCGCGGCCGCCGCTGGCCTTGAGCAAAGCGCGTATCTGGGTGCGCAACAACCCTGGCCGGTCAAGCGTCAGGCGGATCGCCCGCCAGCCAAGCGCCGGGTTCTCTTCCTGGATCGCGCCCTTGAAATAGGGCAGCACCTTGTCGCCGCCAATATCGATGGTGCGGAAGGTGACCGGCTTGCCGCGCGCCGCCTCGAGCACGTCGCGGTAGAGCTTTTCCTGGGCTTCGGCCCGGGGAAATGTCGAGGCGACCATGAACTGAAGTTCGGTGCGGAACAGGCCGATGCCGGCCGCACCCGCTTCGGCAAGCTGCGGCAGGTCGACGGCAAGACCGGCATTCATCAGCAAATCGACCTGGACCCCATCCCTGGTCGTCGACGGCTTCTTGCGCAGCTCGCGGTAGACCTCTTGCCGGCGCGCCCTGAAACGCACCTTTTCGGCGTAGGCGGCCTCGAGATCTGGCTGCGGCCGCAAATGGATCACGCCCTCTTCGCCGTCGACGATGATGGCATCGCCGTTTTCCGCCATGGAAACGGCGCCCTTCATTTGGCCGGCGACGGGGATGCCCATGGCACGCGCGACGATGACGACGTGACTGGTCGCGGCACCATCCTCGAGCACCAGCCCGCGCATCTTGTCGCGGGGATAATCGAGCAGCTCGGCGGCCCCCATCGAACGGGCGACGATGATGGCATCCTTCGGCAGCGATGCGGCGACATCTTCCGGCCCGCGCCCCATCAGCTGGCGCAGCAGGCGGTTGGCGAGGTCGTCGAAATCGCTCATCCGCTCGCGCAGATAGGGATCGGTCATGTGCAGCATGCGGGCGCGCATGTCGCTCTGCACCTTTTCCACCGCCGCTTCGGCCGTCAGGCCGTTGCGGATGGCCTCTTCCAGCCGCCGCACCCAGCCGCGATCGTTGGCGAACATGCGATAGGCTTCCAGCACCTGGCGATGCTCGCCTTCGAAGGCGACGTCGCGGCGTTCCAGCATGTCGTCGATGGACAGCCTGAGCGAGCTGAGTGAGGTCTCGAGCCGGCGGACCTCTTCCTCGCTGTCTTCGTTGAACAGATTGGTGACGACGATGCGCGGCTCGTGCAGCACCACATGGCCAAGCCCGACGCCCTCATTGAAGGACAGGCCGGTGAAGCTGACAGGACGGCGCAGATCGAGTTCGAGGCCGGGCCGGGTCAGCCGCGCCAGATCGCCGGTGGCGATCATCTCGGCGATCACCATCGCCGTGGTTTCCAGCGCCTCGACTTCGTCGTCGCGGTAGTGGCGCATGGTCTTGTTTTGCACCACCAGCACGCCCAGCGTGCGCCCTGCCCGCAGCACCGGCACGCCGAGGAACGAGTTGTAGATCTCTTCCCCCGTCTCCGGCAGATAGGCGAAGGCAGGGTGTTCCTGCGCATTGGACAGGTTGAGCGGCCGCGCGCTGGCGGCGATCGTGCCGACCAGGCCTTGGCCCAGCCGCAACTGCGCCAGGTGGACGGCGTTCGGGTTCAGACCTTCGGTGGCATAGAGTTCGAGCACTGAATCGGCGCGCAGCACATAGAGCGAGCAGACTTCCGCGACCATGTTGGAGGCGATGTCGCGCACAATCCGGTCAAGCCGCTCCTGCGGCTCCAGCGGCTCCTGCATGAGCTCGCGGAGCCGTTTGAGCAAAACGCGCGGGCCACTGGCCTGATCACGCATCGCGGCTTGTTCTCCAATGGGCATTCTGCCCGCCGCAGTTTCCACCGCGACCGGCGCACACGCAACAACTCAAATCGTTCTCGCTACTGCTTATCCAGACCGTAGACGGAATGCAAAGTACGAACCGCAAGTTCCGTATACGGACCGTCGATCAGGATCGAAATCTTGATCTCGGAGGTCGTGATGGCGCGGATGTTGATCGATTTGTCGGCCAGCGCCTTGAAAGCGGTGGCGGCGACGCCGGCATGGCTCCTCATGCCGATGCCGATGACCGAAACCTTCGACATGCCGGCCTCCGACTGCACGACGTCGTAGCCGATCTCGGCTTTCAGCCGTTCAAGCACGGCCAGCGCCTTGTCGACATCGCCCGACGGCACGGTGAAGGTCATGTCGGTGAACTTGCCGTCCTCGGAAATGTTCTGGACGATCATGTCGACATTGATGTTGGCCTCGGCCAGCGGCCCGAAGATGCCGGCGGCAACGCCCGGCCGGTCGCCGACCCGGCGCAGCGAAATCTGCGCCTCGTCCTTGGCGTAGGCAATTCCGGTGACGACCTGCTGTTCCACGATCTCTTCCTCGTCGCAAATGAGCGTTCCGGGCGGATTGAGCAAATCCCCCATTCCGGGCGCGTCGGGATCGTCGAAGGACGACCGCACGAAGGTACGCACCCTGTGCACCATGGCAAGCTCGACCGAACGCACCTGCAGAACCTTGGCGCCGAGCGAAGCCATTTCAAGCATTTCCTCGAACGATATCTTGGCCAGCCGCCGCGCCTTGGGCTCGATGCGCGGATCGGTGGTGTAGACCCCGTCGACGTCGGTGTAGATGTCGCAGCGGTCGGCCTTGACCGCCGCGGCGATGGCGACAGCACTGGTGTCGGAGCCGCCGCGGCCGAGCGTGGCGATGCGATTGTCCGGGCCGATGCCCTGGAACCCGGCGATCACCGCCACCTGGCCCTCGCCGAAGCGCTTGATCAGGAACGCGCCGTCGATGTCGAGGATGCGCGCCGCGCCATGCGCATTGTCGGTCTTGATCGGGATCTGCCAGCCCTGCCAGGAGCGGGCATGCACGCCCATATTCTGCAAGGTGATGGCTAGAAGGCCGGCCGTGACCTGCTCGCCGGAAGCGACGACCGCATCATATTCGCGTGCGTCGTGCATCGGCGAGGCCTCACGCGTCCAGCCGACCAGTTCATTGGTTTTCCCGGCCATCGCCGAAACGACCACCGCCACCTCATGGCCGGCGTCGACCTCGCGTTTGACGTGACGCGCCACGTTGCGGATGCGGGCGATGTCGGCGACCGAGGTTCCGCCGAATTTCATCACGATGCGCGCCATGGGAGCGAAATGCCTTTGCCTGAAGCCGGACCCGGCCAAAACCCGGAATCCCGAAAAGCGGAAGGCCGGCTGACGCCGGCCGCTGAATGCGCGGCCTCCTTAGCCAAATGATGAAGGTTTCGCAAGGCTGGCGGCCGATTGCGGCTCCGGAAGCCGGCATATTGCCTTCCGCCCCGCCGCCGCCTACGAAATGCTGCCTGCGGGGAATTCTTTTGGTTCGGCATAACAGATGATGATTGCTCGTCTTCGACGCGCCATGCGATGGCAATCGCTCCCGCTTGTCGCCGGCTTTGCCGTGCTGGCGCTGATTGTCGGCAGCCGTGCCATGCTGGTCGAGGAACAGCGGGCCAACCGCGCCGCCGCGCGCGAGGCAATCGAATATCAGCAATTGCTTTCGGGACTGCTTTCGCTGGCGCAAGATGCAGAGAGCGGCCAACGCGGCTATCTGCTGACCGGCGAGAAATCCTATCTCGATCCCTATCAGCGCGCTGTCGGCGCCATTCCGGGGCAACTTGCCCGCATCGACAGCTTGACTGCCCCTGACGACCAGCTCGTCCAGCAGATCAGCCATATGAAGGACGCGCTTTCGCAAAAGCAGGCTGAACTGGCCGAGACGATTGCCCTGTACGACCAGGGCAATGCGACGAATGCGCTGGATCTGGTTCGCAGCGGCCAGGGCAAGGCCGTCATGGAGGAAATCCGGACCAGCATGGATACGGTCCGACGCATCAGCGCCGCAGCCGTCGCCGCGCGCGATGCGCATACCGACCAGGTCGAGGCCTGGTTACGCATCGGTTCGGTGGCGGCGCTGCTGGCGATCTTCCTGCTTGCCGGCTACGCGATCAGGGAATCGCGCCGCCGCTTCCGTGAGGTTGCCGTTGCCCAGGATGAGTTGGTGCGCAAGAACGTCGCCCTCGGCAAGGAGATCGAGACACGCGAAAAGGCCGAATCCCAGATCCGCCAGATGCACAAGATGGAGGCTGTCGGCCAGCTTACAGGCGGCATCGCCCACGACTTCAACAACATGCTGGCGGTGATCATCAGCGCCATGAACCTCGCCCAGCGCAAGCTGGCGCGCGGCGAGCACGACATCGCACAATTCGTCGATGCGGCGATCGATGCCGCGACCCGTGCCGCCAATCTGACGGCCCGGCTGCTCGCCTTCTCGCGCCAGCAGCCGCTGGCGCCGCAGATCGTCGACGCCAACCGTCTGCTGACCGGCATGTCCGACCTGATCCGTCGGGCACTCGGCGAAACCATCCGCATCGAAACGGTGCTGGCGGGAGGCTTGTGGAAAACCCATGCCGACCCGAGCCAGATCGAGAACGCCGTTCTCAACCTGGCCGTCAACGCGCGCGACGCCATGGGCGATGATGGCAAGCTGACCATCGAGACCGCCAACAGCCATCTCGATGAGAGCTACGCCGCCGCCCATGCCGAAGTCGCGGCCGGCCAGTATGTGATGATCGCCGTCAGCGACACCGGTTCGGGCATGACCCCCGATGTCATCGCCAAGGCCTTTGAACCCTTCTTCACCACCAAGCCGGTCAACAAGGGCACCGGCCTGGGATTGAGCCAGGTGTTCGGCTTCGTCAAACAGTCGGGCGGCCACGTCAATATCTATTCCGAACCCGGCGAAGGCACGACGATCAAGATCTACTTGCCGCGGTATTTCGGCGCCGATGAGCCGGCCGTGCCCACCGGGCGAGGCGACAACCCCGCCGCACCGGTCACCGAAACGATCCTTGTCGTCGAGGATGATGCCCGCGTGAGGGTCTCCACCACCGAGGCCATACGCGAACTCGGATACACCGTCATTCATGCCGCGAGCGGCGAGGAAGCGTTGCAGAAACTGGCGGAGCGCCCGAACGTCGGCCTTCTGTTCACCGACATCGTCATGCCCGTCATGAACGGCCGCAAGCTGGCGGAAGAGGCCGTTGCCCGCATGCCGCTGCTGAAGGTGATCTTCACCACCGGCTTCACCAGGAACGCGGTGGTCCACAACGGCGTGCTCGACCACGACGTGCATTTCCTCGCCAAGCCCTTCACCATCGAGCAACTGGCGGCGAAACTGCGTGACGTGCTCGGCACGACGCAGGGCGCAGCGGATTGACCACAATCGCTTCAGTCTGACGCAACCGCGCTTCTCCACAGGCCAGGATAGTCGACAACGAAGCCGTGCGGCGAGATGTTGAGGGTCTCGTCATAGCCGAATACCGGCGCGGCATAGGCGTAGCGAACCGTGTCGAGACGCTGATAGGTCTGATCGAGGCGCACCAGGCTCAGTTCAGGGAAAGTCAGGTAGGCGGCCGGAGCAGGCGTCGCCTCGCCGATGCCGAGGTCATACCGGCGGATCGCCAGCAGGTTCGATGCCGGTGTGAAGCCAAGATCGACATCGACAAGGCCGTCGACGCCCTGCTGGACTTCGCCATTCAGCGTCCACTGGCCGTCCGAATCGCGTTCGATCGCATAATGCAGCTTGCGGGTGCCGAGAAAGCCGTCGATCCGCGCTGAACGCGTGCGCCAGCCGACATCGCAGATCACCTCATAGCCAAGGCAGCACGGCTTGCCGTCCTGGATGAAGATGGCCTGTCCCTCGAGACTGTGCCCGACATTGGTCTGTGACAACAGGCAGGCGTCGTGACCCTCCACGTCGAGGCGGTGCCAAAGGATCGAAGCCGTTTCCTGTTTCATCATGGTTTCCTCCAATTCAAATCCTGTCTCCTTTTCGCCCGGCGGATCAATTGTGTTTCGATGCAGGCGCGTGACAGGTGACATGCCCTGACAGAGCCTGTTGCCTGGCAGGCCGAGGAAAATGCTGCCTTGACATTCGCGGCCTCACGCCCGACTTCCTAGCGCATGACCCCGAAATCGAAGTCGATTTCGGAAAGGATCATACGCAGAATTTAAAGTGCTACAGCGTCCTTTGCGCGTCCAAGAGGACGCGCGGCGCTGTAGTGTCGAGGAGACCAACCGATGCCAGAGCCCCGACGATCGACGATCGATGCCGGAGAAGTGGAACGCTTTTCCGCCCTTGCCGCCGAATGGTGGAACCCGAACGGCAAATTCCGTCCCCTGCACAAATTCAATCCGGTCCGGCTGGCCTATATCCGCGACCAGATAGCGACGCGCTTCGGCCGTGACCCGCGCGCTGCAAGGCCTTTCGAGGGCCTGCGCATCCTCGACATCGGCTGCGGCGGCGGACTTCTGTGCGAGCCGATGGCGCGGCTTGGCGCCGAGGTTGTGGGCGCAGATGCCTCCGAAACCAACATCGAAGTGGCCAAGCTGCACGCCGCCGAGGGCAATGTCAGCGTCGACTATCGCGCCACGACGGCCGAGGACCTTGCCGACGCCGGCGAGAAATTCGACGTCATCCTCAACATGGAAGTGGTCGAGCATGTCGCCGACATCGACCTGTTCGTCGCCAAATGCGGCGAGATGGTGCGGCCCGGCGGCATCATGTTCGTGGCCACCATCAACCGCACGCTGAAGGCGCTGGGCTTAGCCATCATCGGGGCCGAATATGTGCTGCGCTGGCTGCCGCGCGGCACCCACCAGTTCGGCAAGCTGGTGCGCCCGGAAGAGCTCGAAAAGGCGCTTGGCGGCGCCGGCCTGACCATCATCGACCGCACCGGCGTCACCTACAACCCGCTGGCCGACCGCTGGGCGCGGTCGAAGGACATGGACGTCAACTACATGGTCCTGGCGGAAAAAGGCTCGGTCTGAAGGCTGATCTGGAGATTTGTCGGACCGTGGACAGTGTGAGAGCCCGACAATTGGCGCTTGAGCTTCCCGAAGCGGCCGAGAAATCGCATTTCGGCAAGGCCGACTTCCGGGTACGCAATCGCATCTTCATGTCGCTGCCCGAAAACGATCGCGCCGTCATAAAGCTCGACATCGGCCAGCAAGAGATGACGACTGCAGCCGAACCGCTGGTTTTCAAGCCAGTGCCTGGTGGATGGGGACGAAAGGGCTGGACGTCGATCATTCTTGACGCATGCGATGAAAGACATTTCGCAGCGCAATACGGATGTCATGGCGAAATGTTGCCCCGCCGGCTCTCAGGAAAATCTTTGACGCGAGCCAGGCCTAACGGATCGGCAAGGCGGTTCCGGCTGCAGGAACTCGACCCTTCTGGCTTTGTGCCGTGGTGGTGATGAAAACGCCGGCGGTGATGATGACCGCACCCGCCCAGGTCAGCAGTTGATAGTGCTCGCCGAGGAAGATCGTGCCGGCAAACAGGCCGACGGCCGCCGCCACATAACCGATCTGGCTGAGATAGACCGGACCGCCGACCGCCTGCAACCGGAAGAAGAAGGCGAACATCGCCGACGCCGACGCGACCTGCGCGACCACCACCAGCGGCACGCCGCCGAGTGGCACGAAAGCCTCGCCGCCGAACAGGAGAAGAATGCCGGCAAGCAGCATCGCCGCTGACGCCAGATGGCTGCCGACGGCAAGCTCGATCGGGCCTGTGCCGTCCGGCCAGTCGACCGTGCGGTAGATGTTGCCGACGGCAAGGCTGACCGGAATGAGCAACCCCATCGCCACCCAGAACAAATCGGCCGGCTGGCCGGCCTCGCCGCGCGTCACCGCGACCATGACAGCGCCGACGAAGCCGACGGCGATGCCGACAATGCCCAGCATGTTGGGGCGCCGGACACGCAACAGGATCGAGAACACCAGTGTGATGACAGGCGACAGGGTGAACATGATGCCGGTGTAGCCGGCGCCCAGATGCGGGATGGCCGAGAACATCAGGAGGTTGGGGACAGCATAGGACACCGCGGCGGTGACGAAGAAATAGCGCAGTTTGTGCGCGGTGAGCCGGACCCGCTTGCCGCGAGCCAAGAGCACGCACAGCAAGACCCCGCCGGCGCCGAGCGAGATGACGAAGGCCCAGACCATGGCCAGCACGCCGGCAGCCGTGGCGAGCTTGCCGAAGGGCAGCGTCAGGCCGAGCAGGCCGCCAGTGACGACCAGCAGGCCGAGCGCCGAATCCCAGAGAAGTTTCATTGACCGAATCCTGTAGCGCGGCTCTTGGCCGGCATTGTACGTTACGATAAGATAATGGAAAGATTCTTAACGTCAAGATATATGATGGTGAGACAATTGGACAGGGCAGCAAGAGCGATCGAGCAATGGAAGCGGGAGCGACCCGATCTGGACGTCTCGCCGATGGCCGTGCTCGGACGGCTGAACGAGGCCGCCTCGCTGATCGCCCGCGAACGGCTCGCGCCGCTGTTTGCCCGTTATGAATTGCAGTCCGGGGAATTCGATGTGCTGGCAACGCTGCGCCGCTCGGGCTTACCTTACGCGCTGACGCCGACCGCTCTCTATGAGGCGACGATGGTGACGTCGGGCGCCATGACCAACAGGCTCGACCGGCTCGAGACGTCCGGATTGATCCTGCGCGGGCCTCATCCCAACGATAGGCGCGGCATTGTCGTGCGGCTGACCGAAAAAGGCCTGGCGCTGATCGACGAGGCCGTTACCGCCCACGTGGCCAACGAACACGCGGTGCTTTCGGGCTTCACGCAGGCGGAACGCGAAACGCTCTCTCGGCTGCTTGAGAAATTGATCGGCAGCGTCAGCTAGCCGGTCAATTGCGATCGTCCGGAAACACCGGGATCGGCATGAACTCGACGCCGTCCTCGGCCAGGCTCTTGGCCTCGTCCAGCGTCGCCTCGCCATAGATGCCGCGCGGGTCGCTCTCGCCGAAATGGATCTTTCGCGCTTCCTCGGCGAACTTGTCGCCGACATAGTCGGCATTCTCGCGCACCTTCTCGGCCATCGCCTTCAGCTGCGCCAGGGCCTGCTTCTGCGCCTCGCCCATGGCGAGCGCTACGGTTTCCTGCTTGCGCGCCGTGGAGACAGCCGGCGCCATCAGCGCTTTCTGCACCTTGTGCGAACCGCAGGTGGGGCAATCGACAAAGCCGCGCTTCTTCTGGGTGTCGAAATCGTCGTTGCTGCGGAACCAGCCTTCGAATTCGTGCTCGTGCTCGCAGATCAGAGCAAAACGGATCAAGAGGCTGCACCCCTGAGCCGCGGCGCCTCGCCCAAGCCGGCATTGACGGCGAAATCCCGCGCATTTCTGAGATTGGGGATCTTCTTGCGTGCCGCAAGCGACTGCGCCGGGTCGATTTCGGCGACGATCACCGCCGGCTCGTCATGCGCGGCTTCCGCGATGATACGGCCCCACGGATCGACGATCAGCGAATGACCGTAGGTCTCGCGGCCATCCTCATGCAGCCCACCTTGCGCGGCGGCGACGACATAGGCGCCGTTCTCGATGGCGCGGGCCCTGAGCAGCACGTGCCAGTGCGCCTCGCCGGTCTGGCGGGTGAAGGCGGCGGGTACGGAAAGCAGGTCGGCGCCGGCCAGTGCCTCGGCACGGAAGAGCTGCGGAAAGCGCAGATCGTAGCAAACGGCGAAGCCGAGCTTTGTACCCTCGATCTCGGTGACGACGGCCTCGGTGCCCGGTTCGTAGGCGGCGGATTCGCGCCAGCTCTCGCCATTGTCGAGATCGACGTCGAACATGTGGATCTTGTCGTAGGTGGCGAGCGTGGCGCCGTCCGGCCCGAACAGCAGCGCCCGGTTGGCGAGCTTGCCGTCGGCGCGCAAAATCGCGGTCGAGCCGATATGCAGGAACATGCCGAGCTCCCTGGCCAGCCTGCGCGCGGTCGCGACGACGATGTCCCTGTCCTCCGACATGAACGATGCGGCGCGCGCTTCCTTGTCGCGGATCAGCGCGCCGGTCATTTCCGGCGTCTGGATGTAGGTGGCACCTAGGCTGGCTGCTTCACGCACCAGCCGTTCGAGATCGACGGCGTTGCGCTCGGGGCTCTCGCCTGAACGCATCTGGATCGCAGCGGCTTTGAAAACACCCATCGTCATTCCCTCAATTCGTCGCGCCGTCAGCGAGCAGTTTGTCGAGCCGGCCTTCGGCCTCCAACTCGTGGAGATCGTCACAGCCGCCGACATGCGTATCGCCGATGAAAATCTGCGGAAAGGTCGTGCGGCCATGCGCCCGGGAGATCATCTCCTGGCGCAGTTCCGGCGAGAAGGAGGCATCGTGCTCGGTAAAGGCTATGCCCTTGCGCTCGAGCAGCCGCTTGGCTGCCGTGCAATAGCCGCACATCATGCGGGTGTAGATCGTGACATCGGCCATGACGAATTTCCGCTGTTCGTTGCCGACTTATATAGTCGCGGACTCGTCCGCCCGGAAGTCCCCCGGCAACACACGCGCAAAGGTCAGCACGTCGACGGCGGCCGCACCTCCCCTTTTCAGCGCCTTGGTGGCGGAACGCACCGTGGCGCCGGTGGTGTAGACATCATCGATCAAAAGCACCCTGCGGCCGGCGATCTCGATTTCCGCCTCGGCGGGTACCCGAAAGGCGGCCCGCACATTTTCCTCGCGCTCCCCGCGCTCCAGCCCGACCTGCTGGCGGGTGAGTTTCACGCGCCGCACCGCCGAGGGGGCGAAGGGCAATTCGCTGAGTACCGAGACCGCCCTCGCCAACTCCGCCGATTGGTTGAAGCGCCGCCTGAAAAAGCGCCGCCAGTGCAGCGGCACCGGCACCACCACGTCCGCGTCGGCGATGAGATCGGCACCGGCGCGAACCATCCAGCGCGCCATCCATGGTGCCAGATCCGTGCGATCCTGGTATTTCAGCCCCTGCACCATCTGTCGGGCAACGCCGGAATAGGCGACCGCCGCCCGCGCCCGCTCGAAAGGCGGCGGATCGGCAATCGCCTCGGCCGACAGAAAGCCTTCGCCCATATGGTGGGTGAACGGCGTGCCCATGACCGCGCACCATGGCCGCTCCAGCAGCCTAAGCTTCGGCCAGCAGGCGCCGCACAGCACGCCCGGCTGCGAGACATGCCGGCGGCAACCGGCGCAGACCGGCGGAAACAGCATCCGCGCCGGCCAGCTGACAACCGACCGGGCCAGGTTCGTGATTCCGATGGACTTGATCTTGGGCATCGGATCGGCCACGTGGTTGCTCCTGCACGCCACTATATCAACGATCTCGGAGCGTGGACAAACAAAGGATCTGCCCGTTGCAGCCGATAATGGATACCTCTCTGTGGCTGGCGCACAAGCGGCGCGCCCTTGCCCATCCGGTCGACGGCGCGGACTTCCTCATGCGCCGCACGGCCGAGGACCTTGCCGACCGGCTGGGCGCCGTCGAGCGCAGGTTCGGCAAGGCGGCTGTGCTGTTTTGCCAGACGCCGGCGGCGGCCGAAACGCTCGCCGAAAGCAGCAAGGTCGCCGACATTGTCCGCGTCGAGGCGGACACGGCCTTCCTGAGCGGTGGCGGCGCCGGCTTGATCGCACCGCTCGAAACCGTGCCGTTCGAACCCGAAAGCCTCGATCTGGCGGTGTCGCTTCTGTCGCTGCAGGCCATGAACGACATCCCCGGCATGCTGATCCAGATCCGGCGTGCGTTGCGGCCGGATGGGCTTTTCCTCGGCGCCTTTGCCGGCGCCGGTACGCTTTTCGAGCTGCGCGAAAGCCTGCTTTCGGCCGAGACCGAGCTTTACGGCGGCGCCAGCCCCCGTGTCGTCCCGTTCACCGACGTGCGCGACGCCGGTGCGCTGCTGCAGCGCGCCGGTCTCGCTCTGCCGGTCGCCGACGTCGAGACGGTGACCGTGCGCTATGCCAGCCTGTTCAACCTGATGGCGGATCTGCGGGCCATGGGCGAAACCAATGCGCTCACCGATCGCAGCCGGCGGCCGGGCTCGCGCAAGCTGTTTGCCCGCGCGGCGGAAATCTACGCCGAGCGGTTTTCCGACCCCGATGGCCGTGTCAGGGCAAGTTTCTCGATTGTCTGGATGTCCGGCTGGGCGCCCGACGCATCGCAGCAAAAACCGCTGAAGCCAGGGTCGGCCAAGGTCTCGCTGAAAACAATCCTGGAGGCGCCCGACGGGCAATGATCCTGCCCGCAGGCGCGGAAAAGTTGGATCAGGGAGTGGGTGCGAAAGCGTTCGCAAGCTTGCTGTTGTTGTCGCTGAACAGCCAGACGATCCCGTCACGGACCTCACCGATACCGCCGATGATGGCCAGCGACAGCACGGCGATGATCACGCCATATTCGACGGCCGTGGCGCCGGTCTCGTCGTTCAAAAAACCCAGCAGGACTGCTTTCATGGCCTCAACCCCTCTGTCCGGGACCCTACAGCCGACCTGTTAAGAAAGGTTAACGGCAAAGGCTTAACAGGCGATGAAACCGCCGCCTTTCCGAAATCTCTTAACCATGTCAGCAGTCGCCGCTGCTCCTGCCATTGGACCTGATGATGCAGACCGAGCTCGGCTGCGGCTGCAGCACGCTGCGGCGCAGCGTGTAGGTTTCGCGATGGCCGATCGAGCCTGTCGCCGCCATGTCAAGCCCGCCGAAACCATCACGGGCCGACAGCGAGCGTGTCTGGCTGTCGAGGAAAGGGGTTACAATCAGCGCCAGCGCCACCGCGGCCGAACCGAACAGCAGCGTGATGCGCAATATGCCCATGCCCGCATCGGCGGCGCGAAAGCCGCGCTCGGGCCGGATCGAATCCCAATCCCTGTCTAGGTTCATGCTATCGCTCCCCGGCAAATCGACGGCTCGGCCGCGAACGGCCATGCTTCAATTTTTCACGACGATATAAATCTTCCATTAACGCTGGCTGATACACGCCTCGGCCAGGAACCGACCGGACGCGAGCCTCAGAGAAGATCGATGAGGAACGGGATCAGCGGCGCGTCGGCCGGCGGCATCGGATAGTCGCGCATCTGCTTCGGCCGCACCCATTTCAGCGCCTGCCCTTCCCTGGGATGGGCTATGCCGCGAAAGCGGCGGCAGATGAACAGCGGCATCAGCAGGTGGAAATCGTCGTAGGAATGACTGGCGAAGGTGAGCGGCGCCAGGCACGGAATGTCGGTTTCGATGCCGATTTCCTCATGCAGTTCGCGAATGATGCATTGTTCGGGCGTCTCGCCGGGCTCGACCTTGCCGCCGGGAAATTCCCACAACCCGGCAAGTTGCTTGCCCTGAGGCCGCTGCGCCAGAAGCACCCGGCCGTCGGCATCGACAAGCGCGCAGGCGGCGACCAGGAGCAGGCGCTTGCCGGCGGTCACGACATCATTCATGACCCGGCGGCCGGCGGTAGTGGTAGCGATAGACTTCCTCGAAGCCGAGCGAATGGTAGAGCGCCAGCGCCGGCACATTGTTGGCCTCGACCTGCAGCCAGGCTTCCCGCGCGCCCCGCAGCCGCGCCCATTTGAGCGCCGACAGGATCAGGTTGCGGCCATGGCCCCTGTTGCGCGCCAATCTGTCGGTGGCGACCTCGAACAGGCCGGCGAGATCGCCGTCATGGACGCAGATAAGCGTCGCCAGCGCCTCGGCTCCATCTTCGAGCGCGAACAGCCCGGCTTCGGGCTGGATGGCGCCGATGATCTCCGACAGGCCGGGCCGCAGCGAAACATCCGAACCGCTGACCTTGAGCAACGCGCCGATGAAGCGGCTGATGTCCTTGAGCGGAATCTGGTCCATGGCGGCGTCGAGCTGCGCGCCGGCCAGCGGCAGCCGCATGACCAGCGACTCGTCGAACCGGCTCCAGCCCTCGCGGTCGAGATGGCTGGCGAGATCTGGACCCGACAGCGGCGACATGCGGAACGTCAGCGGCCTTCCATAGGCATCGAAACGGCGGCTGGCCCGGCCGATACGGTCGGCCATGTGCATGATATCGCCGGGATCGAGCGGATTGACCGAGTTCAGCCGCTTGGCAGGATGGCCGGCGGTCAGCCGCACCACCCAGGTGCCGTCATAGTGGACGGCGGCTGCCGGCCAGGCGCGAAAGCCGGCCGCCTCGTAGCGGCGTACGATCGCGAGCATGCTTGCCGGATGCCTGGAGCTCAAAACCGTCAGCTCCGATAATCGCCATTGATGGCGACATATTCCTTGGTGAGATCGCAGGTCCACACCGTCGCCTTGCCGCGACCGATGCCGATATCGGCACGGATGCGGATGTCGTCGCGCTTCATGTAGGCCGACGTCGCGGCCTCGGAGTAGCCGGGGTCGCGCTCGCCTTCATGCGCCAGCCTGTTGTCGCCGAACCAGATCGACAGCCGGTCGCGATCGGCGGGTTCGCCGGCCTTGCCGACGGCCATGACGACGCGGCCCCAATTGGCGTCCTCGCCGGCGACCGCCGTCTTGACCAGCGGCGAATTGGCGATCGACAGCGCAATGCGCTTGGCCGAGCGCGCCGATTTGGCGCCGGTGACGGTGACTTCGACCTGCTTGCGGGCGCCCTCGCCGTCGCGCACCACTTGCAGCGCCAGCGATTTCAGCACCTTGCCGAGCGCCCGGCGGAACGCGCCAAGGCGCGCATCCCTGGGATCGGTTATCTCCGGCGCACCGCGCTTGGCGGCCTTGCCGGTGGCGAAGATCAGCAGCGTGTCGCTGGTCGAGGTGTCGCTGTCGACGGTGACCGCGTTGAAAGTCTTGGCCGTGCCGCGCGACAACAGATCCTGCAGGACAGGGGCGGCGATCGGCGCGTCGGTGGCGATGAAGGAGAGCATCGTCGCCATGTCGGGCGCGATCATGCCGGCGCCCTTGGAAATGCCGTTGATGGTGACATCGGTGTCGCCGAGCTTGACGGTCGCGGTCGCCAGTTTCGGATAGGTATCCGTGGTCATGATCGCCTTTGCCGCTTCGGTCCACAGCCCGGGCTTGCCGTTGCTGACCAGTCCCGCGAGCAGATGGCTGAATTTGCTGGTATCGAGCGGCTCGCCGATGACGCCGGTCGAGGCCAGGAAAACCTCCGCTGCCGTGCAGCCGGCCGCCTTCGCGGCCGCCTCGCCGGTCAGCGCGGTCGACTCGCGGCCTCTCTTGCCGGTGAAGGCGTTGGCGTTGCCGGAATTGACGACCAGCACCCGGGCCTTGCCTGCGCCGAGATTCTGCCGGCAGAAGTCGACCGGCGCCGAAGGGCATTTCGATTTCGTGAACACGCCGGCGATCGCGGTGCCTTCATCGAAGACCATGGTCAAAAGATCGGTGCGGCCCTTGTACTTTATCCCTGCCTCGGCGGTGGCGATGCGCACCCCTTCGATTTCCGGCATTTTGGGGTATTTCTTCGGCGCGAGCGGCGAAATCGTCGTGGACATGGAGGCCTCGGGCGGGAAAAATCGCAGGGGAAGGCCGGTTTGCCCGATAGACCGCGCGGGCGCAAGGGCGTTTTCGTCGCTCTTGCCCGGGAGCTCGAACCCGCTCGTGGTTAGGTTAGGCCTGCATTTCAAATCCGATGGCGTCGCCGGGGCCGATGGCGTTATGATCTGCCCCATGGGCAGGCTTGCGATCCTTGCATGGGCATTTCTGGGACTTTTGCTGCTGAGCGCGGATGCGCAGCCGCAACGGCGGGTAGCGCTTGTCATCGGCAACGGCACTTACGCTGAAGCCGGCACGCTGGCCAATCCTGTGAACGACGCCCTCGACATCGCCGACAAGCTGCGCTCCATCGGCTTCGATGTCATCGAAGGCAATGATCTCGGCAAGCGCGAACTCGAGCGCAGCATCGGTGAGTTCTCCGATGCGCTCGAAGGCGCCGGCGTCGGGCTTTTCTACTATGCCGGCCACGGCCTGCAGGTCGACGGGCGCAACTACATCGTGCCGGTCGACGCCAGGCTGGACGTACCGGTCAAGCTGCAGCTCGAGGCCGTGCCGATCGACGAAGTCCTCGACATCATGGAACAGCAGACCAAGGTCAGCCTGGTGTTTCTCGATGCCTGCCGCAACAATCCATTTGCCCGCAGTCTCAGCCGCACCGCCACCACGCGCTCGGCGAAGGCGCTGGCCGGGCTGGCCCAGTTCGATTCGACGCGCGGCTCGTTCATCGCCTTCTCGACGGCACCTGGCGCTGTCGCCATGGACGGCAGCGGACGCAACTCGCCCTTCGCCGCCGCCCTGCTGCGCCACATCGCCGAGCCCGGCCAGAGCATCAACGACATGATGATCGCGGTGCGCCGTGACGTGGTTTCGCAAACCCGCGAAACCCAGCGCCCCTGGGAGCAGGGATCGCTGCTCGAACGCTTCGAATTCGTCTCGGACGGACAACCTGCAGAGCCACAAAGGCCGGCCGCGGCGCCGGCCCCTTCGACGGAAGTCGCCGCACTTGAACGCTCTGTCGGCGAAGACAAGGGATCGATCGAGAAATTCCTGCGCCAGGACTATCTGACGCCGGACACCAGGGCGATGAGCGAGACCGTCAAACGGCTCTACGGCCCATCCGCCATCATCTTCGGAACCCGCTACGACGCCGACGCCATCGTCAAGGTCAAGGCCGACTGGTTCGCGCAGTGGGCCTCCTGGTCGCTAAGCATGGAGGCCGGCAGCCTGGAAGTCGCTCCGCAGGGCGAAGATCGCGCCGAGGCAGTCTTTGCGATGCGCTACGACTATCTTCCAAAGGACACGTCGGCGGCACGCCTGACCGGCAAGGCGCGCGTCACGCTTGGGCTGGTCAAGGCCGGCGGCGGCTGGCGTATCGAATCCGAGACATCGCAGGCGATGCAGTAGGCGTGATCCCACGGCCAGCCGGGCAATTTAAGCCGGCAGCGTCTCATAGCGATAGGAATTTTTTCTTGACTCTGTGAGGGCAGCTATGCTACATTTTTGCCCATGGTGCTGATTTGCGCCAGTGACCCGCCGCCCGGCGGGTTTTTGCCTTTGGAGCTTCGCCAACCGACACGCCGGTAGACTTCCAGAGAATAAACTTAACCCCTGCCGCTACCATCCGTTCCTGAAGCTTGAAAACGCGCCGTTTCGTTTGAGCGTCGGGTCGCCTATATTGCCGGCGATAGTGTTGGCGAGGAGACAGAGATGGCCGAGGACGCCGATCCGGCGCGCAGATCGATCGGTGCGCGGCGCAACCCCGACAGCGCCGATGCCATTCTCGAAGCCGCCGAGGCCGTGCTGGTCGAAGCCGGTTATGCCGGTTTCTCGATCGAGGCGGTGGCGCGGCGAGCCCGCGCCGGCAAACCCACCATCTATCGCTGGTGGCCGAGCAAGGCGGCATTGCTGCTCGAGGTCTATCAGCGCCAGAAGCGCGTCGAGGTTCCCGATACCGGGCGGCTGGAGGAGGATCTCGTCGGCTTCCTCAAAAACCTGTTCGCCCACTGGCGCGAGACATCGTCGGGAAGCGTGTTCCGGTCGCTGATCGCCGAGGCACAGTCGGACGAGGCCGCTGCCGCGGCCCTTGCCGACTACTCACTGGGCCGACGATCCCATACCGGCCAGATCATCGAACGCGCCAAGGCAAGGGGCGAAATCCCGGCCAGCGTCGATTCAGCTGTTGTCGCCGACCTGATCGCCTCCTTCGCCTGGAGACATCTGTTGACCAACCGGCTCGACGAGGACGAAGCGACCATCGGCAAGGCGGTCAACTACGTGATGCGAGGCATAGCGGCGCCCGCCCCGTAAAGATGGCAATGAGAAAGGGCGCGGCAACCCCTGGCTGCCGCGCCCTTTTTCAAGGAGCTATCGGTCTTACTTGGCGCTTTCCAGCGTATCGACCGTCTTCTTCAGGTTCGCGTCGGGGATCTCGATCTTGGCGCCGGCGCGCAGCGACTTGACCAGTGCGAAATATTTGTCGCGGATGACCGCCTGCTTGGCCTGGTCCTTGACGTCGTCGAAGGCCGGCGGCTGCTTGGTGCGCTTGTCCTCGAGCTTGATGACATGCCAGCCGAACTGCGTTTGCACCGGCTGCTCGGTGTATTTGCCGACCTCGAGCGCGGAGGCCGCCTTGTCGAACTCCGGCACCATCTGGCCAGGTCCGAACCAGCCGAGATCGCCGCCGCTGGTCTTGCCCGAGGGATCGCTGGTGTGCTCGTTGGCGAGCTTCTGGAAGTCGGCGCCGCCATCGAGCTGCTTGATGATGGCCTCGGCCTCTTCCTTGGTCTTCACGAGGATGTGACGGGCATGCAGCTCATTGGTGGGCGGCGTGTTGGCGATTTCCTGGTCGTAACGGGCGCGGACCTCGGCGTCGGTGACCTTGTCGACGACGCCCTTCTCGACCATCTCGCCATGCAGCGCGCGCTGCTGCAGGAAAGCCATGCGGCGCTGGAAGTCGGGATCCTTGTCGAGCCCTGTGGTGACCGCCTGGGCGGCCATGACGCGGATCTCGATGGCAGCCGAAAGGGCGGCGGCACGGCGCTGCTCGGGCGGCAATTGCGCGAACTGCTGCGACAATTCCCCTTCGGCAAGCACCAGATCGGCTTCGGTCAGGGGCTGGCCGTTGACCGTGGCGATAACCTTATTCGGATCGACCGGTGCCGCGGCTGGCGCTGCTGCATCCGCCGGAGCGGGAGCGGTTTGCTGCGCCATCAGCGGCGAGAGCGAAAGGGCCGACAGGCCGACGGCCAAGCCAAGGCTGGCGAGCGACGCGCGGCGGAACAACAGGGACATAGGGTGACTCCGGTGGGGATTGAAAGAGGGGTGGCTTCCAGATCGGCCAGATTGTGGCGGAATTTGGCGCAGCCAGCAGGGCCAGCGCGGCGTTGACATCAGTTGAGCCCCCTCTTATCTGTCCAACGACTTTGCGTCCAGAACCGTTTTCCGGGCGCTTTTTGTGTTTGCCAGTGCTCACTAATGTGTTTGCCAGTGTTCACGTGGAATTGATGGGGCCGGCCGGCGCTCATCTCAAGATTGAGAATTCTATCGAAAGGACCATTGGATGGTCAGTCTCGGCGGTCTCGCCCGTAAGGTTTTCGGTTCCTCCAACGACCGTCGGGTCAAATCGACCCGGCCGCGTGTCGAGGCAATCAACGCCATGGAAAACGAGATGCGGGCGCTTTCCGACGAGGAGTTGGTCGGCCGCACCGCGAAATTCCGCCAGGACATCGCCAACGGCGCCACGCTCGACGACCTGTTGATCCCGGCCTTCGCCACCGCCCGCGAGGCAGCGCGCCGCGTGCTCGGCATGCGCCCCTTCGATGTCCAGCTGATCGGCGGCATGGTGCTTCACAATGGCGGTATTGCCGAGATGCGCACCGGCGAGGGCAAGACCCTGGTCGCGACGCTGCCTGTCTACCTCAATGCGCTCGCCGGCAAGGGCGTCCACGTCGTCACCGTCAACGATTACCTGGCCACCCGCGACTCCGAATGGATGGGCCGCGTCTACAAATTCCTCGGCCTCTCGGTCGGCGTCATCGTCCATGGCCTGTCGGACGAGGAGCGCAGCGCCGCCTACGCCGCCGATGTCACCTATGCCACCAACAACGAGCTCGGCTTCGACTATCTGCGCGACAACATGAAATACGAGCGCGCCCAGATGGTGCAGCGCGGTCACAATTACGCGATCGTCGACGAAGTCGATTCCATCCTGGTCGACGAGGCGCGCACGCCGCTGATCATTTCCGGTCCGCTCGAGGACCGTTCGGAAATGTACAACACCATCGACACCTTCATCATCCAGCTGCAGCCGCAGGATTATGAGATCGACGAGAAGCAGAAGACCTCGATCTTCACCGAGGAAGGCACCGAGAAGCTCGAGAACCTTTTGCGCGACGCCGACCTGCTCAAGGGCGAGTCGCTCTACGACGTCGAGAACGTCGCCATCGTCCACCACGTCAACAACGCGCTGAAGGCGCACCGGCTGTTCCAGAAGGACAAGGACTATATCGTGCGCAACGGCGAGATCGTCATCATCGACGAGTTCACCGGCCGCATGATGCCGGGCCGCCGCTATTCGGAAGGCCTGCACCAGGCGCTCGAAGCCAAGGAGCATGTGGCGATCCAGCCGGAGAACCAGACGCTGGCCTCCGTCACCTTCCAGAACTATTTCCGCCTCTACAAGAAGCTCTCCGGCATGACCGGCACGGCGCTGACCGAGGCTGAGGAATTCGGCAACATCTACGGCCTGGAAGTCACCGAAATCCCGACCAATCTGCCCGTCGTGCGCATCGACGAGGACGACGAGGTCTACCGGACTGTCGAGGAGAAATACAAGGCGATCGTCAGGGAGATCCGCGAAGCCAGCGCCAAGGGCCAGCCGACGCTGGTCGGCACCACTTCCATCGAAAAGTCCGAGCAGCTGGCCGAGCGCCTGCGCAAGGAAGGTTTTACCGATTTCGAAGTGCTGAACGCCCGTCATCACGAGCGCGAGGCGGCGATCGTCGCCCAGGCCGGCAAGCCAGGCGCTATCACCATCGCCACGAACATGGCCGGCCGCGGCACCGACATCAAGCTCGGCGGCAATGCCGAGATGCGCATTGAAGACGAACTCGGCGACATGCCGGCCGGACCCGAGCGCGAAGCGCGGGAAAAGGAAATCATTGCCGACATCGAGCGGCTGAAGGAAAAGGCGCTGGCCGCCGGCGGCCTCTACGTACTGGCCACCGAACGCCACGAATCGCGCCGCATCGACAACCAGTTGCGCGGCCGTTCCGGCCGTCAGGGCGACCCCGGCCGCTCGAAATTCTTCCTGTCGCTGCAGGACGATCTGATGCGCATCTTCGGCTCCGAGCGCATGGACGGCATGCTGCAGAAGCTCGGCCTCAAGGAAGACGAGGCGATCATCCATCCGTGGATCAACAAGGCGCTGGAAAAGGCGCAGAAGAAGGTCGAGGCGCGCAACTTCGACATCCGCAAGAACCTTTTGAAATATGACGACGTCTCCAACGACCAGCGCAAGGTGGTGTTCGAGCAGCGCATCGAACTGATGGACGGCGAGGGCCTCTCCGAAACGATCGCCGAGATGCGCGAAGGCGTCATCGACGAGATCGTCGCCAAGGCCATTCCCGAAAATGCCTATGCCGAGCAGTGGAACGTTGCCGGGCTGAAGGCCGAGATCGCCGAGTTCCTGAACCTCGACCTGCCGGTCGAAGACTGGGCCAAGGAAGAGGGCATCGCCGAGGACGACATCCGCGAGCGCATCGCGCAGGCCGCCGAAGCCGCCGCCAAGGAGCGCGCCGAGCGTTTTGGCCCCGAGGTGATGAACTATGTCGAGCGTTCGGTTGTGTTGCAGACGCTCGACCATCTGTGGCGCGAGCACATCGTCAATCTCGACCATCTGCGTTCGGTCGTCGGCTTCCGCGGCTACGCCCAGCGCGATCCGCTGCAGGAATACAAGGGCGAGGCGTTCGAGCTGTTCCAGGCCATGCTGGGCAATCTGCGCCAGGCCGTCACCGCGCAGCTGATGCGCGTCGAACTGGTCCGCCAGGCCGCCGAAGCGCCGCCCCCGGAAGCCCCCGACATGTTCGGCACCCATATTGACGGCACAACCGGCGAAAACGACTTCGAAGGCGGCGAGACCGCCCTCCTGGTCCGCCCGGAGACAACCGCCATCGTCGCCCCCGAAGACCGCGACCCCAACAACCCCGCCACCTGGGGCAAAGTCGGCCGCAACGAAGCCTGCCCCTGCGGCTCGGGGAAGAAGTACAAGCATTGCCATGGCGCGTTCGCGTAAGCGCAGCGTTTGAATTAAAGGATGAGGCCGGGATTTCCGGTCTTAATAGCCGCAGGTGTTTCCCGCATTGCCTTGCGGTAGCTGCTTTCGTCAGAAATCATCGCCTCAAGGTCGGGGGCATGGTTGCGGAATAGCCTTAAAGCCTCGCCCGCGTTGAGGGCGGACAACTTGTAGCCATTTCGACGGTATTGTCCGATTGAATCATAAGTCAGCTCTGCTTGGACAAGCAGACGGTGTGCGGCCGCAGCAGATCGCTGCTCACTCAAGGCTCTGTCGAGCTGCGTGGATAGCCGGTTAAAGGCCTGCGAAGCTTCGATGTTCCTCAAGGTCTGATGCCACTTCTTTTCTGCATCGCGCACACGCTCAGCTTCCTCTCGCAAAACAAGCCTGCCTTTCGCACTTTGCTCCTTCTGAAAAATTTCATATCGCAATTCGCATTCTGCGCAGCTTAAGGTGTTGTTATACCAACCTTGACTGTCCCTCGCCCAAGGATGGTCAGGCGTGCAATGCTCTACAACAATTTCCCCCTTCCCGCACGGACATGGGGTTCTGCCAATTACGCTACAGTCATCAGTCGACATGAGCATTCTCACGCTTCTTGTAGGGGCCGCGAACGGTCGGCTTCTCAGCTTCCTTCGCCTCGAGAAGCGTAACGATGTCCGCGATTTCCCAAAGTTTATCGGTCACGCCAGCGGCCATCGCCGGGGTCACGCGCAGAGAAGCATGAATGCGCACAAAATTGTAGTACATGAAGTGCAGGGCAACCGCGTTCGCGTGCGCTTCGACCTTCTTTGAGAAGCCGTTGGTCAGGCGCGTGAAGCGGCGCATGTGCATCCGCATCGTGAGGTTCTGGCGTTCGGCAAACGATATGCTGAGATGTGCCAGATCGGGCGAGCCCTCGATGCGGTTTTTCTTGATGCCAGTGCATTCGGCGGGGCTACAGCGACCCTTCGCGCTGTCCGGCGAAGCCCCGTACAGCTTGATCAGCATCGCGTAGTCGATGTCGCCGCCGAACGCGCCTTCAACGACCTCCAGATAAGCGCTATGGCCGTCGCTGGTCAGCTGGACGCGATTGGCAAGGCGGCGCGAAAGATCGTTCATGAAGCCCATTGCGTATTCGCTATCGCGACCGCCGACCAGCCACGACATGACAAGCTTGGTGTCGGCGTCGATGGCTGTCCATGTCCATATGTCGCCAGCGCCCTCTGGGGCAGCTTTGGCCGCCGCGACGTTCTTCTGCTTGGCGTAGGTGAACGACCAGATTTCATCGACTTGTATGCGCTTGCTGGTCAGGTTGCGAACGGCCTGGTCGTGATACTCGGCACATACGGCGCCGGCGTCCGAAAGGAGCTTGGCGATCGTGTTCTTACTCATGCCCTTGGGGCGGGTGATCGCTCGAATCGACTGGCCCTCACAAAGCATGTGCAGGATTTGGGAACGGGTGTTGGTATCGAGCTTGTTCATGCCCACGCCATATCGAGTCAATGCGTCGCAGTCAAGCATTCAGGTCAGTTTAACGCTTGCGGTTAAACGTATGTTGACTTATTTGAGGTAACAGCGGATATCCCGTTCCATGAAAGTCAGATTCGCCCGAAAGATCGACGCTCTTGTGGAGACGGACCAGGCCAACTCAACCGGCTTGCCGACGGCGGTCATTGCGTCGCTCAGGAACAAGCTTCTGTTTATTCGGGCAACGAAAGACGAAAGGGATTTGCGGCAATGGGCCAGCCTGCATTTCAAGCGGCTGAAGGGCGATACAAACGAGTGTGCGATACGTCTCAATGACCAGTACCGAATGCATTTCACGCTGGATAGCAGCTGCCAGCCAAACGAAATCGAGGTCACCTTCATCGGTGACCCTCATTGAGGAGGGAACAGGACGTGGACGCTAAGTTCAACAATTTCGCTGTACCTCCGGGCGTGTTCATTCAGGAGGAACTTGACGAGCGCGGCTGGTCGCAGACCGATTTGGCCTACATTCTCGGAATTCATCCGCAGGGCGTGAACCAGATCATTTCTGGAAAGCGAGGCATCAGCGCAGACATGGCGAAAGCGCTCGGCGACGCCTTCGGCACTTCCGCTGATCTCTTTGCCAACCTGCAAAAATCCTACGAGTTGTCCCGCGCGCATGATCCCGATCCAGCCATTGCCCGGCGAGGTCGAGTTCAATCGAAATATCCGCTGAGAGAGATGATTAAGCGTGGCTGGATTGCCGATGCATCGGCAGACATGATGGAGCTGCAGCTCGCTCGGTTTTTCAGTGTGGCATCCATCGATGATGTGCCGCATTTGGAGTACGCAGCCAAGAAGAGCCACTATGATGAAGTGCCGCCCGCACAACTTGCTTGGCTATTTCGCGTCCGTCATATCGCCAGAGAAATGGTTGCTCCGAAGTATTCTCAGGACAAACTTCGGAAAGCATTGACTGTCATGAAGAGGTGGCTCGCCAATGTCGAGGATGCCCGCCAAGTGCCGAGCGTCTTGTTAGAAGCCGGAGTTCGGTTTGTCGTCTCGGAAGGTCTGCCGGGTAGCAAGATCGATGGTGTTTGTTTTTGGCTCGACAAAGACAGTCCCGTAATTGGAATGTCTCTTAGGTTCGACCGGGTTGATAATTTCTGGTTTGTGCTAGCGCATGAATGCGCCCATGTCCTTCACGGTCACGGCATGTCCCAAGAGATCATCGATGTTGAACTTGAAAAGCAAGACGGCATCGATGCGGAGGAGAAGCTAGCGAACTCCGACGCTGCGGAATTCTGTGTGCCTCAGGACAAAATGAATTCCTTCTATGCCCGGAAGAACCCATTTTTCTCGGAGCGCGATGTAGCCGCGTTTGCGACACGGATGGGTGTTCATATCGGAATTATCGTTGGCCAACTGCAGAGAAGGATGGGCCGATACGACTTCCTTCGAAAGCATCAGGCTAGAATAAGAGAGCATCTAAGCATTGCAACTTTGGCTGATGGCTGGGGCGATGTAGTCCCTGTCGAATTGTAGGAGGGCCATGATGGCCAACTATCACCAACAAATGCAGGCGATCTTTGCACAGTACGCGGCTGAGGTGTCGCCCGATCCTGCCGATTTGCGGGAGGTTGGATCTTGGGCGATGAAACAGGGGCTTTGGCACCCGCGACCTGCGGATATTCAGACCCGCTTCGCCAACGAGATGGCTGAGGCGCTCAGGGAAGAATACCGAACAGACAGCGCCGGAAGGCGATACCGCGCGAACCTGGCTGTGCGGGCGACCACAGACGGTCGCCAAACGTCGCTGTGGGGTGACATCGATACTGCCCCGAGAAGTCATGTCGAAAAGGCTGTAGGCCAGCGCAGAAAGCAAATCGTCGGCGACTGTTGGCAGCTTCGCATGGATGCCGATCACTACAGCGACGCTCATCCCGACGAAGAGCGAATCCAGCTTGTCTTGGATTTCAACGACGACGTTGAAGAGATGATGATCGCTGCCGGTATCGACGAAGAGAAGGCGGCTTAGCTAGATTTCTTCCAGCGCGCCGCCGCTGCCGTTCTGGCGATCTCAGAGCGCTGTTCCGGCGTGAGTGCTTTGAGGCGGGCCTTGCTACCGATAAGGCCACCCTTGCGGGCGCTGGCGAGCGGCTTCTTGTCTTCCGTTTCGCCGGTCGCTAGATCGACAATCGACTTCGCCAATTGGTTGGCATCGCGCGGGCGCTTAGGGTGCTTGTCGGTCATCGCCTAATCGATCAACTTCATGTCCAGATAGTCTCTGGAGCTGTTCCAACGCCAAAATGTGTCGCCGCATTTCAGGCAATCGAACGTTCCTCGTTCCCGTTGCGGCCCGTCCTGATAGGTCGCTAGGTAGCGCGCCCCGCATTTTTCGCAGCGAATTTCATGGGTGCCCGTGCTTGAAATAGCCATGTTCTCAATATCGCATTCAAGCCCGGCCATTCAAAGGTGGAATTTTAAACTGACCCACTACCGCGGCGCTCCACCGTTCGTCGCTCGAAAAGCCAAATAGTTGGCTTTCGTCCGCTGCGCGGATCGCTCCGCACCGCCATGACGAATGCGCGTGCCGCGCACCATCCCCTGCCGGCCCTTCGCCATGGCTCCGGGCGTTCGTCGCTCGAAAAGCCAAACCGTTGGCTTTTCGTCCGCCCCGTCCCGCTCCCCCTCACCCAACCGTTTCTTAATGTGTCTCCGCTACACCAAAGCCTGAAAAGAAGCGGAAAACGGAGAGAAATCGGGGTGCGCTTTTCCGCGGCCACGACTGCCGGGCGGTTCTTGCCGCAGCGTTGGGCGCTGCGCATGGGGCCGTTGCTTGGCCGCATCGATGCCGTGCTGTTCACCGCCGACGAGCGCGGCGAGGCGAGCCGCATGTCGGTCATCGCCTTCTCGGTCCGCATCGTCAGCGCCGTCATCGCCTTCGTCAGCCAGGTGCTGATGGCACGCTGGATGGGCTCGTTCGAATATGGCATCTTCGTCCTCGTCTGGGTGACGATGGTCATCGTCGGAAACCTCGCCTGCCTGGGCTTCCACACCTCCGTCATCCGCTACATTCCCGAATATCGCGAGCGCGGCTTGATGGATGAGCTGCGCGGCATCGTACTGGCCAGCCGTCTGTTCGTGCTGATCGCCTCCACGCTGATTGCCGGGCTCGGCGCGCTCGGCGTCTGGCTGGCGGCACCCTGGATCGAGAACTACTATGTGATCCCGTTCATCCTCGGCGTCATCTGCCTGCCGATGATCGCCATGTCCGACCTTTTGTCGGGCCTGGCACGCGCCAACAGCTGGGCGTTGTTTGCCCTGTCGCCGACCTATCTGGTGCGGCCCGTGCTTATCCTGCTGTTCATGGCGCTGATGCTGTTCGTGGGCTACGCACCCGATGCCAGGACCGCCATCTTCGCCTCGATCGCCGCCACCTACGCCACCACGCTGGGACAACTCATCGGTGTCACCCAGCGCATGGAAAGGCAGATCCCGGCAGGGCCGATGAAGGTGCATTTCGCGCAATGGTTCATCGTCTCGCTGCCGATCTTCCTGGTCGAGAGCTTCTTCTTCCTGCTGACCAATGCCGATGTGCTGATGGTCGGCGCCTATATGGACCCCAACGACGTCGCCATCTATTTCGCCACCGTGAAGACGCTGGCGCTGGTGCATTTCGTCTACTTCGCCGTCAAGGCCGGCGTTGCCCAGCGCTACGCCCAGTTCACCCATGGCGACCCGCAAAGGCTCGCCGCCTTTGCCCGCGAGACGGTGTCGTGGACGTTCTGGCCATCGCTCTTGATGGCGCTGCTGGTGCTGGCGCTCGGCGAGCCGATGCTGGTGCTGTTCGGCCCTGAATTCACATCAGGCTATCCGCTGCTGTTCCTGCTCGTCTTCGGCGTCGTGGCGCGGGCCGCCGTCGGCCCCTGCGAAAGCCTGCTGACGATGAGCGGCAACCAGAACATCTGCGCCGCCGTCTATGCCATGACGCTGGCCTTCAACATCGCCCTCAATGTGGTGCTCATCCCGATGTTCGGCCTGTGGGGCGCGGCAATGGCCACCGCCTTTGCCATGATCTTCGAAGCCGGCGCGCTCTCCTTCACGGTGTGGCGCAAGCTCGGCATCGCCATGCTCATCTTCGTGCCTGCGAAAGGAGCCGCGTGATGGCTGCCATCCCGTTGCTTGAGGAAACCAGCGGCGGCACCGCCGGAGCCATGGTGTCGGGCCTTGCCGGGCTGACCCGCGACGCCGACCCCGCCCATATCGAGATCCTCGCCAACAACCGGCCCGAGCGCAAGCTCGCCATCTACCCGGCATCGGCCGGTTTCGACCTGGTCGAGGAGCTGGATTATCTCTGCGCCCGCACGGTCGAGTCCAACGTGTTCTTCAACCCGCGTTTCCTGGCGCCCGCCATGCCGCGGCTGGAGGATCGCGAGGTGCGGCTGGCGGTCATTCGCGACGGCGACGAATACCGCAACCGGCTGCGCCTCCTGGTGCCGTTCTCGGTTGAGCGGCCGGTGGTGCCGCTCGGCGTTCCGGTCATGCGCACATGGTCGAGCCCGTTCGGTCCGCTCGGCACGCCGCTGGTCGACCGCGACGACCCGGTCGGCGTCGTCGAGGACTTCTTCGCGATGCTGTCGCGCCCGCATCTCAAGCTGCCGAAAGTGTTCGTCCTGCCCGACATCCGGCTCGATGGCCCGGTGGCGAGCCTGCTTGCCACCGTGGCCGAGGCGCGCGGCCTGACGCTGGTCACCACCGGCCAGAGCCAGCGCCCGGCGCTGGAGAGCGAGCTCGATGGAGACGATTATCTGAAGGCCTCGCTGCGCTCGCACCATTATCGCGAGTTCCGCCGCCTGAAGCGGCGCCTTGGCGACCTTGGCAAGCTTGAGCATGTCGTGGCGCGCGGCCCCGAAGACATCCGCCATGCCATCGAAGGCTTCCTGTCGCTGGAAGCGGCCGGCTGGAAAGGCCGCGAACGCACCGCCATGGCGATCGACCGCTTCCGCGCCGCCTTCGCCCGCGAAGCCGTGCACCGGCTGGCCGAACAGGACATGTGCCGCATCCATTCGCTGACGCTCGACGGCCGCACCATCGCCTGCCTGATCGTCTTCGTCGAAGCCGGCATCGCCTACACCTGGAAGACGGCCTATGACGAGACGCTGGCCAGCTATTCGCCCGGCACGCTACTGATGATCGAGGTGACCAGGCAGCATCTCGACGATCCCAACATCATGATGACCGATTCCTGCGCGGTGCCCGACCATCCGGTGATGAGCCGGCTATGGGCCGAGCGCAAGCCGATGGGCACCCTGGTGATCGGCCTGGCGCCGGACGCCGACCGCCTCACCCGCCAGGCCGCCTCGCAACTGCACCTCTACCGCGAAACCCGCAACATGGCCCGCCTGCTGCGCAACCGCATGAAGAGCTTGCTGGGGCGGCGCTGAGAAAAGGCAGGGTGCGGTTCTAGAGAATGGCACATCTTCGCTGCAATATTTGAGGGGTGGGTGACCGGGAATTTACTTCGGTTGCCAGCAGGAAAACGCGAATATTGATCTCTGCTTATAAAAAAACGAGATTTCTCGCAGAAATTTTCGGTGAAAGCCGATAAGATCTACTCGCATTCTTGTTCTTAATTCACGATAATCTAGTGATTCGGTAGCGATGAGAGAGAAATGTCGCTGAATCATGAGGCCAACGGCGCCCGGCACATCAGTGCGGAGGACAGCGCCGTTGTCCGAAGGGCCGACGAAGACTTCGAAGAACTGATTCGAAGCATTCGAGCCGCAACGCATCAAGCTTTGCCTCTCTTCGAAGAGGAGCCCGTGACCGGATTGGCCCAGTCAGACACGCTGGCCGCCTCCCTCGGCTCGACTTCGGCCCGGACGGGCTCGAGCCAGGCCCGCGCCATGCGCGGCTCCTCGCTCTTGTCCAACGACAGGCTGGATCCACGTGCCGATGACGACTTGGCGTGGTCTTTGGTTGACCACGATGCCGACGCTCCCGATACCGACAAATGGGAATTGCAGGAAGAGGTGGCGAAGCTGCAGCGCTTGCAGGATCGCACCTCGAAAGAGCTTGGGCGAAAATCGCGCGAGCTATCGATCGCGAGTAAGACAATCGCCGACCTGGAGGTCCAACTCAACAAGGCACGGCAGACCATTGCGCAAGCGGACAGGCATGCCGGCCAGCGCGCAACGCGGTTCCTCGAAGCGAATGTCGAGGTCGAGCGTCTGGGCCGGAACCTGGCGCGCGTGTCGGGGCAACTTCGCGACGAGATCATCGCCAGGCAAGCCGCCGAGCAGGCGCGTGAGGACGTCGCATCGCGGCTCGCCAGCTTGCAACAGGCCGCCATGCTGCTTCGTTCCAAGGTCGCGGATTACCAGCTCCACAACGAAAGACTGACCGGCAAACTGTCTGCGCAGATGCTGGTGCAGCAGGACCTGCAGGTGCGGCTGTCCATGGTGGAGCATCAGCGCGGCGTTCTCGGCGATTGCGCCGCCACCGCTCAGGTACGGGCCGCCGAACTTGAAAAGAGGTTGCGCTCGCTCCAGCGCAGCGCCGCCGATCAAAGCGTGGTCCGCGCAACGCCGAGCGTGGGGCAGCGCGCCGAGGACGTGGCCGAGCATCGGCGCCAAACCTCGGAAACCGAGATTGCGACGTTGCGCCAGGAGCGCGACGCGGCGCGCCGAGACTATGGCGCGGTGAAGGTTCAACTCGCCGATCTCCGCTTGCGCGACATGACCGACGAACTCGCGCATGCCCGTTGCCGCGATGAGAACCGCCAGCTTCACCACAGGCTGGAAACGCTGAGACGCCAGGATCCGCCCAGCGGACCGGCAGCGGATGACAATGCCGATCTCGAACGGACATTCGACGAATTGCTGGCGGCTGGCGAGCTTGGCGCGGCCAATGACGGCGATCCCACCGCGACGCGCAAGGCGTCTTGATCGCGTTGGGATTTGCCACCCAAAGCTCGAAGAGTGAAGGTTGGTGCCCCTAGCCGGAATCGAACCAGCACTCCTTGCGGAACTCGATTTTGAGTCGAGCGCGTCTACCAATTCCGCCATAGGGGCTCAGGCCGGGCGGCCTGGATGGCGCGGGACTATACGGTTGGAGGGCTGTTCGTCAACTGGCCAATTCTCCGGTGCCCTCAAGATGCGACCAATCTGCGCCTTTCGATTTCGTGACGGGGCTGCCATTGTGCAGCGCGGAAAATCTTTCTAGACAGGCGGCGCATCAAAGCGCGGCACGTCTGCGGGGACGGATGGCGTGCTCTGGGTCTTTGTTCTGTGCATCCCGTTACACCCCAACCTGCCTGCGCAATTGAACGACACGCATTAGGAGTGCCGATGCTTCGCGGACTTTACGACTGGACCTTGTCGCTGGCGGCCCGCAAATCCGCCGAATGGTGGCTGGCCTTCATCGCCTTCGTCGAGAGCTCGGTGTTCCTGGTGCCGGCCGACGTGCTCTATCTGCCGATGGCGCTGTCGCGGCCGGATCGCGCCTACCGCTATGCGCTGATCGCCACCGTCGCCTCGGTGCTGGGCGGCATCGCCGGCTGGTTCATCGGCCACTACGCCTATGACGCGGTGGCGAGGCCGATCCTCGAATTCTACGGCAAGTACGACGAGTTCGAAGCGCTGCGCGCGGGGGCAGGCGTCGGCTTCATCGTCCTGATGCTGATCACGTCGGGCGCTGCCCACCTGCCGCCGATCAAGGTGGTGACGATCCTGTCCGGCGTCATCGGCGTCAATTTGCTGTTGTTCGTGGTGCTGGCGATCGTGGCCCGCGGTGGCCGTTTCCTGCTGCTCGCCTGGCTGCTGCGCCATTATGGCGAACCGATCCGCGAATTCATCGAAAAGCGCCTCGGCCTCATCGCCGGCGCCGGCGCGGCTGCCCTGATTTTGCTCTATATCCTGGTCAAATACGCGTTCTGAACAGAACCATTGCGAGCCGGACGGACCGATTGAGATGACAGCGACCATGAATGCCGACACCGGACGCCAGCGCACGCTAACCGCCTTGTTCCTCGCCGTCGCCATGGCCGCAACCGTCGGCTCGGCGCTCGGCTTCCAGTATCTCGGCGGCTACATCCCCTGCCACCTCTGCCTCGAACAGCGCACGCCCTATTATATCGGCGTGCCGCTGATGGTGCTGGCGGTGATTGCATCGATGCTGCACGCACCCAGCTGGCTGACGCGCGGCCTGCTGGCCGCCGGCGGCATCCTGATGCTCTACGGCCTCTATCTCGGCGTCTACCACTCCGGCGTCGAATGGCAGTGGTGGGCCGGCCCGACCGATTGTACCGCAGGCGCCGGGCCGGTCGACACCGGCGGCAAGGGCGTGCTCGACGCGCTCGACAAATTCGTGCCGCCGTCCTGTGACAAGGCCGCCTTGCGCATCCTCGGCCTGTCGCTGGCCGGCTGGAACGCAATCGCCAGCCTGATCCTCGCCGCCGTAGCCTTCCGCGGCGCCCTCACCCGCGACTGATTTGGCGCGATGGCGCCGACGCGAGATCGTTCAAAGAATTCGGCTGGCTGAGTCGTATGGAGTGATTCTCGAGAACCGAAGCGGAGCGGACATTTGGTCCGTGAGCATCGGAAGCGCAGACAATCGCTCCAGACGGCCAGCCTCCCGAATTCTCGAACGATCTCAGGGCTCCAGTTCGACATCCCAGTACAGATAATCCATCCAGCTCTCATGCAGATGGTTGGGCGGGAACAGGCGGCCGTTGTTGTGCAGATCGTGCACCGTCGGCTGGAAAGGCTTCTGCAGCGGCCACATCTTGGCATGCGCCGGCATCATGCCGCCCTTCCTGAGGTTGCAGGGCGAACAGGCGGCAACGACATTCTCCCATGTCGTCGCGCCGCCACGGTGGCGGGGAATGACGTGATCGAAGGTCAAGTCCTCCGGCGTGCCGCAATACTGGCACTGGAAACGGTCGCGCAGGAAGACGTTGAAGCGGGTGAAGGCCGGGTGCCTGGAGGGCTTCACATAGGCCTTCAGGCTGACCACGCTCGGCAGCTTCATCGAGAAGGTCGGCGAGGAGACGGCGTGCTCGTATTCGGCGACGATGTTCACCCGGTCGAGGAACACCGCCTTGATGGCATCCTGCCACGACCAGAGCGACAAGGGGTAATAGCTGAGCGGACGGTAATCCGCATTCAGCACCAGTGCTGGAAGCCCATCCGGAGATACGGCAACCGTCACGTGTTCACCTCCTTGGTTCTAGACCCGAACGGCGCGGATACTGTAAGCCCGACATGACAGGGATGTGAAGCGGATTGTCGCGTGGCCTAAGCGCCAAAAATGCGTGATTTTTATGATTTTTTGCGGATTCAGGCCGGCGGCGCGGCGTCTCGCCCTCTGGTTTCACGATAATAGGACCAGAAAAGCCGCGATGCGACACCTCGCCACGGGCTCCATGATTCGGCCAATGCGATCAGGGTTTTCTCCGGCGGACGCGGCTCGATGCCGAGCGCGTGGCCGACCGCGCTCTGCAGCGCGACGTCGCGCGCGGGGAAGATGTCGGGATGCCCAGCGGCGAATAAGAGATACACTTCCGCCGTCCACGGGCCGATGCCGGACACCGCCGTCATCGTCGTGATCGCCTCCTGGGCATCGAGCGAACAGAGGTGATGAAGGTCGAGGCCGTCGGCCACCGCCTGGGCAATTGCGATCAGGCCGCGCTGCTTGGGCCGCGACAGGCCGGCCTCGCGAAACATGTCCTCGCCGGCGGCCAGGATCGCTTGCGGCGTCAGCGGATCGACGAGTTTGGTCAGCCGGCCGAAGATCGCATCGGCACTGGCGCGGGACACTTGCTGCGAGACGACGATCGACGCCAGGCTTCGAAACCCCGGCTCGGACAGCCGCAGCGGCACCTCGCCGGCCATGCCGCGCACCTTTTCCAGGCGCGGGTCGATCACGCAAAGCGCGTCGAGCCCCCGGGCAATGTCGTCTGATGTCACGATACGGCGCATGCTTTCTTGTTCCTCGACCGTCGACAGGGTAGCAATTGGCGGAGCGCCGCAAAACATGATTGCCGCCTGAGAGATGACACTCCTGACATTCCGCTTCGCGCCCAGCCCCAACGGCGACCTGCATCTCGGCCACGCCTATTCGGCGCTGCTCAACCAGAAGCTGGCGGCACAGGCGCACGGCCGCCTGCTGCTGCGCATCGAGGATATCGACACGACGCGCTGCACGCCGCTATTCGAGGCAGGCGTGCTTGCCGACCTGAAATGGCTGGGGCTTGGCTGGGAAGAGCCGGTGCGCCGCCAGTCCGAGCATTTCGCCGAATACCAAGCGGTGCTCGAGCGGTTGATCGCGGACGAACTCGTCTACCCCGCCTTCATGAGCCGTGGCGAGATCCGCGCCTTCATCACCGACAGCGAAAAGCGTGGGCGCGACTGGCCGCGCGATCCCGATGGCGTGCCGCTCTACCCCGCCACCGACAAGGCGCTGCCGCTGAAGGAACGCCAGCGGCGGATCGCCGAGAATGCACCCTTCGCCTGGCGGCTGGATGTCGATGCCGCCATGGCGCGTGTCGGCAAGGACCTTTCATGGACGGAGTATTCTGACGAGACGCTTTCCGCGACGCGCTCCGTCGAAGCCCGCCCGCGGGACTGGGGCGACGTGATCTTGGCGCGCCGAGACATTCCGACCAGTTACCACCTCGCCGTCGTCATGGACGATGCGCTGCAAGACGTCAGCCACGTCGTGCGCGGCCAGGATCTGTTTTCCGCCACTGGCGTGCAGCGCCTGCTGCAGCAACTCCTCGGACTGCCGCAACCGGCCTATTTCCATCATCGTCTCATCCTGGGGCCAGACGGACGAAAGCTGTCCAAAAGCCTCGGCGACACCAGCCTTGCCGCCTTGCGCCATGCCGGCGCATCACCTGACGGCATCCGGCGGATAGTCGGGCTTTGAGCCGGCGAGATCAGACAAACCACCTGCCAAATGCGCCGGCCGTTGAATTCCGATGATGCATGGATCAATGGTTTCGCTTTGCGCGTCGGGTTGAAGCGCATTAGAGCAGCGCCACGGTCAACTCCCCCCAACACGGCGGTCTCCGGAACATGCACAGCATCAAGCGGTTCATCCCCGCCACCTTCGTCGTCCTGTGGGCGACCGGCTTTATCGGCGCGCGCTACGCCATGCCGTGGGCGGAACCGTTCACATTCCTCGCCGCGCGTTTCGTCATCGCCGCCATCCTGCTGGCAGTTTTGATGCTTGTGCTGGGTTCAAAAAGAGCCACGCGCAAGGAGGCATTGCATGCCACCGGCGCCGGCATCCTGATGCATGGCGTCTATCTCGGCGCCGTGTTCTGGGCCATCCACAGGGGCATGCCGGCCGGGTTTTCGGCCTTGATCGTCGGCCTGCAGCCGCTGATCACGGCCGTGCTTGCCGGCAAGTTTCTCGGCGAGGCGATCCTGCCGCGCCACTGGCTTGGCCTTGGCATCGGCCTCATCGGCATCGTCATCGTGCTGTGGCCGAAGCTCGGCGCGCTGGGCGGCGGCGTAACAGTTGCGACATTGACCGCCTCGCTGGTCTCGGTGCTCGGCATGAGCGCCGGCACCATCTGGCAAAAGCGCTTCGCTTCCGGCGGCGACCTGGTCGCGGCGACCATGTGGCAATATGTCGGCGGCGGTTCGCTGATGCTCCTCGCCTCGCTCGCTTTCGAAACCCACACGATCATCATCAATGGCGAGCTGATCTTCGCCATGGCCTGGCTGGTGCTGGTGCTGTCGCTGGGCGCCATCTTCCTGCTGATGGTGATGATCCGCGACGGCGAGATGTCAAAAGTTGCCTCGCTGTTCTACCTGGTGCCCGCGGTGACGGCGATCATCGCCTGGGCCCTGTTCGACGAACAGCTCAATGCGCTGCAGATCGCCGGCATGGCGATCACGACCTTCGGCGTTGGCCTGGCAACGGCTCGGCAGGCCAAGGGAGTTGGGGAATTGAAGAACTGAAGAATTGAGGAATTGAGGAATTGAGGAATTGAGGAATTGAGGAATTGAGGAATTGAGGAATTGAGGAATTGAGGAATTGAGGAATTGAGGAAGATGGGGGCCATCTGGCGCTGGGTGCTACGTCAATTCTTCAATTCTTCAATTCTCCCATTCCCCAGTTCCCCAATTCGACCTGTCATCCCACCCGCGCACGCGCCTCCAGATAGCGACTGATCGCGGCGTTGAGCTCGCCGCCGAGGATGAAGATCGCCGAGACCATGTAGAGGAAGACCACGGCGATCATGATCGAGGCCAGGCCGGCATAGGTCGTCACGTAGGACGAGAAGTGGTCGAGATAGGTGGCGAAGATGGTCGAGCCGATAAGCCATGCCGCCAGCGTGAAGACGATGCCCGGCACCAGCGAGACGAAGCGGCGCTTGCCCGCCGGCAGCCAGAAATGCACGGCAAACAATCCGCCGACGATGACCGCCGAAGCGATGACGTAACGCCACAGGGTGATGGTGCCCATATAGGGCTTGATCCAGTCGATATGGGCTTCGGCGAGCCGCGCCAGCAGCGGCGCGAACACCAGGAGCACGCTGATCGCCAGGAAACCGGCCGTGGCGATGAGAACGAAGATGATGCTCTGCACCCGGCGGTAGATGATGCCGCGCGTTTCCGAAACGCGGTAGGCGCGGTTGAGCGACGTGCGCAGCGCCTCGATGCCGTTCGACGCAAAATAGGCAGCAAGCACCACACCATAGGTCAAAAGGTCGGTGCGCCGGACGGTCAGCACATTGAGCACTTCGCGCGCGATCGGCTTGGCGATCTGTTCGGGCCAGGTGTCGAAGACCAGATGCACGGCCGTGTCGGAGAACGCCTGTGCGCCCAGGAAGCTCGCCAGCGTCGTCGCGAAGATCAGGAACGGGAACAGCGCCATCAGCGATGTGATCGCCAGATGGCTGGCCATGGCCCAGCCGTCATCGGTGTTGAAATGGCCAAGCGCGTCGTAGAGAACCCGCTTGAGGGCTACGATCTTCCGCAACAAGAACCGCGCCCTCCAATTGTCTCCACGCCGGGAATATGGGAAGGGATTGCGGCAAATGGCAACCCTTGGCGAAACCACGAACAGTCCGGCGCAGAAGGTGCGCTCGATTATCATCACCGGTGCGTCTTCGGGAATAGGCGCGTACTGCGCCCGCGCGTTGAAGGCGGAAGGCTGGCGGGTGTTCGCAACGGCGCGCAAGCCGCAGGACATCGCCGCACTCGAAGCCGACGGCATCGAGGCCTTCTATCTCGATTATTGCGAGCCGGACTCCATCGCCTCGCTGGTGGCGGCGGTGCTCGACCGCACCGGCGGCCGGCTCGACGCCCTGTTCAACAACGGCGCCTATGCGCAGCCGGGCGCCGTCGAGGATCTGCCTGTTGCGGCGCTCAAGCAGCAGTTCGAGGCGAATTTCTTCGGCTGGCATGATTTGACTCGCCGGCTGGTGCCGGTGATGCGCCGCCAGGGTCAGGGCCGCATCGTCCACTGCTCGTCGATCCTTGGCCTGGTGCCGGTGCGCTTCCGCGGCGCCTATTCGGCATCGAAGCACGCACTGGAGGCCTTGATGCTCTGCCAGCGCCAGGAACTGGCCGGCAGCGGCGTCCACGTTTCGCTCATCGAGCCGGGGCCGGTGAAGTCGAAGATCGCCAGCAATGGCCTCATTTGGTTTCTCAGCAACATCGACCACGAAAATTCCGTGCACCGCGTGGACTATGCGGCGCAACTCGAGCGGTTGCGGGCCGGCGGCAGCCAATCGGCCTTGAAGCCAGGGCCGGAAGTCGTTCATGCGGCGCTGCGCCATGCACTTCTGTCGCGGCGCCCGCGCCCGCACTATGTGGTAACAGTGCCGGCCAGGATCGGTGCGGTGCTCAAACGCATCCTGCCGGCATCGATGCTCTACCGCCTGATGGCCAAACGCGCCTGAACGCCAAACAACTGGAACGCAACAATGGCAACCGTCTTCAACATTCTCGCCATTCTGGTCATGGTCGCCGTTGCGGTCGTGCTTGTTCGTGGCCTCATCAACATGATGCGCGGCGGTTCCGGCGTCACATCGAACAAGCTGATGCAGGCACGCGTCATGCTGCAGGCCGTGGCGCTGGTGCTGATCCTGCTTGCGGTGTATTTCACCCGCAAGTGAGGATATCGGCAGCCGGGGAGGCGAAATGGTCAAGCTCAACAAGATCTACACCCGCACCGGCGATGATGGCACCACGGGTCTCGGCACCGGCGAAAGGCGGCTGAAATCCGACCTTCGGGTAGACGCTTACGGCACGATCGACGAGACCAATGCCTGCATCGGCATCGCCCGGGTCCACACGGCCGCGACCCATCCCGCGATCGATGACATGCTTTCCCGCATCCAGAACGATCTGTTCGATCTCGGCGCCGATCTCGCCGTGCCCGACGACGGCAAGCCGCTCGGCTATGAGCCGCTTCGCATCGTCGCCGTGCAGACCGACCGGGTCGAAAAGGACATCGACCTTCTCAACAAGGAGCTTCAGCCGCTCAAATCCTTCGTGCTCAATGGCGGCACGCCGGCAGCGGCGGCACTTCACCTTGCCCGCACCGTGGCGCGGCGGGCCGAAAGGCTGATCGTGGCCCTTGCCCAGGACCCGAACGAGCACGTCAACCGCGACGGTCTGAAATACATCAACCGCGTCTCGGATTTCCTGTTTGTCGCCGCCCGGGCGGTCAATGACAACGGAAACGCCGACGTGCTATGGGTTCCCGGCAAGAACCGCTGATCGTCGAAAGCGGAAGAGGGCCTGGGGCAATGTTCATCCCGCTTTACGACACCAACAGGCTGCGCCACATCCGCCTGCAATATGTGACCATCGGGCTGATCGTGGTCAACGCCCTGGTCTACCTCGCCACCGCGCTCGGCGGCGAGAGTTTCTCCAATGCCGCCGTCCTTGGTCTCGGCTTCATCCCGTCGGTCGTCCATGACACCGCCGAGCTCGATCCCCGTTTCATCGTCATCCCAGAAAGCCTGAGCTATCTCACCTATTCCTTCCTGCATGCAGACATCTTCCATCTCGGCGGCAACATGCTGTTCCTGTGGGTGTTCGGCGACAATGTCGAGGATGCGCTCGGCCACATCCGCTATCTCATCTTCTACCTGTTGTGCGCCATTGCCGGCGCCGCTTTCCAGGGCCTCGTCGCCTGGGATTCGCAGGCGCCGCTGATCGGTGCCTCCGGCGCCATCGCCGGCGTGGTCGTCGCCTATCTGATCCTTTATCCCAGGGTGAAGGTCTGGGTGCTGGCCTTTGCCCGCATCCCGCTGCGGATTCCGGCCTTCATCCCGCTCATCTTGTGGGTGCTGTTCCAGGTGGTGATGTTTGCCGCCGGCGGCGAGGACCAGATCTCCTGGGCCTGCCATATCGGCGGCATCATTGCCGGAGCCGTTCTTGTGCTCGTCCTGCGCAGCCGCGGCGTGCCGCTGTTTGCCGGCGCCGACGAGGACGTCGCGCCCACCGCTCCCGACCAACCCCCGGTTGCCACGGAACCGCTGATCCCCGACCCGCCCGCCGCGACACCGCGCTGGGGGCGAGGAAACGCTTCCAGTTCGGACTGAACCGATTTGAGCAGCTTGCAGCGTATTGACGTGCAGGGTTGCCGCAACTACGGAAACGTCACCGCCGCAACCTAAGGCGGGCAAAGACCAGAATTTCCATCCGGCCAGAATTCCATCCGGCCAAAATTCAGTCAGGAATGTCGGCTTTCGACAACTCAGAAAGGGCGCAGGCTGTTATAGCGCGCCCAACTAGCGTGAAGAGGTGACAGGCAAATGAAGATCCTTGTGCCCGTGAAGCGGGTTGTGGATGCGAACGTCAAGGTTCGCGTGAAGGCTGACGGTTCGGCGGTGGAACTCGCCAACGTCAAGATGGCGATGAACCCGTTCGACGAGATCGCGGTGGAAGAAGCAATCCGGCTGAAGGAAGCCGGCAAGGCGGAAGAGATCATCGTCGTTTCGATCGGCCCGCAGCAGGCGCAGGAAACCCTGCGCACCGCGCTCGCCATGGGCGCCGACCGCGCCATCCTGGTCAAGACCGACGAACAGACCGAGCCGCTCGGCGTCGCCAAGGTGCTGAAGGGCGTCGTCGACGCCGAGCAGCCCGGCCTCGTCATTCTCGGCAAGCAGGCTATCGACGACGACTCCAACCAGACCGGCCAGATGCTGGCGGCACTGCTTGGCTGGGCGCAGGGCACCTTCGCTTCCAAGATCGTGCTCGACGGCGACAAGGCCAAGGTGACGCGCGAGGTCGACGGCGGCCTGCAGACCGTGGAACTGAAGATGCCGGTGATCGTCACCGCCGACCTTCGCCTCAACCAGCCGCGCTATGCCTCGCTGCCCAACATCATGAAGGCCAAGAAGAAGCAGCTCGACGAGAAGAGCCCGGCCGACTACGGCGCCGACGTCAAGCCGCGGCTGAAGGTCATCAAGACCGAGGAGCCGAGTGGCCGCAAGGCAGGCGTCAAGGTCAAGAGCGTCACTGAGCTGGTCGACAAGCTGAAGAACGAAGCCGGCGTGTTGTAAGCGATCGGGAAAGGAACAGAAAAATGGCTATTCTCCTCATCGCAGAACACGACAACGCAACGCTTTCCGACCAGACCGCCAAGGCGCTGTCGGCGGCGCTGCAGATCGGCTCGGACGTGCATGTGCTGGTTGCCGGCAAGGGCGCCAAGCCGGCAGCCGACGCTGCCGCCAAGCTGAAGGGCGTGAGCAAGGTGCTGCTGGCCGAAGCCGACGAGCTTGCCGAGCGCCTGGCCGAACCGACGGCAGCGCTTATTGTGTCGCTGGCGGGCGCCTACGACACCATCATCGCGCCGGCGACGTCGTCGGGCAAGAATATCGCGCCGCGCGTGGCTGCGCTCCTCGATGTCGCGCAGGTGTCCGAGATCATCGAAGTCGTATCTCCCGACACCTTCAAGCGGCCGATCTATGCCGGCAACGCCATCCAGACGGTGCAGTCGAGCGACGCCAAGAAGGTGATCACGGTGCGCACAGCCTCGTTCCAGGCAGCCCCCGAGGGCGGCTCGGCGGCGGTCGAGACCGTCAAGGCCGCGGCCAATCCCGGCCTGTCCACCTTCGTCGAGAACAAGCTTTCCGAGACCGACCGTCCGGAGCTGACCTCGGCCAAGATCATCATCTCGGGTGGTCGTGCGCTGGGTTCGGCGGAGAAGTTCCAGGAGGTCATCCTGCCGGTCGCCGACAAGCTCGGTGCAGCCGTCGGCGCCTCCCGCGCCGCGGTCGATGCCGGCTATGCGCCGAACGACTGGCAGGTCGGCCAGACCGGCAAGGTGGTTGCCCCCGATCTTTACATCGCGGTCGGCATCTCCGGCGCCATCCAGCATCTCGCCGGCATGAAGGATTCGAAGGTCATCGTCGCCATCAACAAGGACGAGGAGGCGCCGATCTTCCAGGTTGCCGACTACGGCCTCGTCGGCGATCTCTTCGTCATCCTGCCGGAGCTGCAAAAGGCGCTTTGACGCTTTCTGCCAAAGCGTATTAAATGGTGAGGGTGGGGTAGACGAAGTCGCCCCGCCCTTTTAGTTTGCACCGCACAAAAAGCAGGCCGCAAAGGCGAAAAGCAAACCAGCAAAAGTGCGCAGCGGTTTTCCCGGAAAAGCGCGTAGCGCTTTCCCTAGGGAATTGCGGTAAAATAAAAAGGTGGAGCGCTTTCGCAGTTCAAGCGGAAGGGCTCAGGACGGGATCGGTGTAATGAGCAAGATCGAGACGATCGGCATCATCGGCGCGGGCCAGATGGGCGGCGGCATCGCCCATGTCTCCGCGCTTTCGGGCTACAAGGTGCTGATCTACGATATTTCGCCCGACCGCATCGAGAAAGGCATCGCCACAATCAGCGGCAACATGGCCCGCCAGGTGGGATCCGGCAAGCTCGACGAGAAGGTGCGCAACGACGCGATGGGCCGCATTTCGGCCGCGCCCGCGATGGCCGATCTTGCCGGCGCGGATCTGGTGATCGAAGCGGCGACCGAGGACGAGACGGTCAAGCGCAAGATCTACGCCCAGCTTTGTCCGCAGCTCAATCCCGAAGCCATCCTTGCGACCAACACCTCGTCGATCTCGATCACGCGGCTTGCCGCGCAGACCGACCGGCCGGAGCGGTTCATCGGCATACATTTCATGAACCCGGTGCCGCTGATGAAGCTGGTCGAACTGGTGCGCGGCATCGCCACCGAGGACCAGACCTTCGAGGCGGCCAAGACCTATGTGAAGCAGCTCGACAAGACGATTACGGTCTCGGAGGATTTTCCGGCCTTCATCGTCAACCGCATCCTGCTGCCGATGATCAACGAGGCGATCTACACTCTCTATGAGGGTGTCGGCTCGGTCGACGCCATCGACACCGCCATGCGGCTCGGCGCCAACCATCCGATGGGGCCGCTGCAGCTGGCCGATTTCATCGGGCTCGATACCTGCCTGTCGATCATGCAGGTGCTGCATGACGGCCTGTCGGACTCGAAGTACCGTCCTTGCCCGCTGCTGGTGAAATATGTCGAGGCCGGCTGGCTCGGCCGCAAAACCGGGCGCGGTTTTTACGATTATCGCGGCGAGCATCCCGTTCCGACGCGCTGAGCGCATCGTCGGTGCAAATCAGGGGCAAGCCTTTCGGCGGTGACAGGCTCGATCAGGAGGCCGCGGCCAGCGGCTCTGTCCGGCCATCCACGATCGGTGCGTCGGGCGCCACGGAGACACAGCCACGGCCGGCCGCCTTGGCCGCATAGCAGGCCGCATCGGCTCTCGCGATGATCTCGTCGACCTCGCCGCAATTGGCATTGATCGCAGCCAGCCCGATGCTGGCGCCGATCACGTGAGGACGGCCGTCCCAGGTGAAGTCCAGCCCGCCGATCGCATCGATGATGGAACGTGCCGCGATCTTCGCGCCGGCTGCCGAACCCGATTTCAGAATGACCGCGAATTCGTCGCCGCCGAGGCGAGCGACGATATCGTCTGGACCAAGCACGCCGCGAATAGCCTCGGCAACCCGCTTCAGCAGCGCGTCTCCCGCCGCGTGGCCGCCCGTGTCGTTGACCAGTTTGAAGTGGTCGAGATCGATGAACATGAACTGATGTCCGCTGGCTCCGACCGACTCTGTCGTGTCGCCGGTCGACTTCCTCGTGTCGGCGGTGCCGTCCTTGCGGGCCTGACCGCCCAGTTCCTCCATGGCGCGGATGAAGCTCGAGCGGTTGGCAAGGCCGGTCAGCGCATCGTGTGCCGCGGCGTGCGCCAGTTGGCGCTGCAGCGCGCGCGCATCGGTAAAGTCCTGGAAGACGATGACCAGCCCGCAGAATTCGTTCCGTTCGTTGATGATCGGCGACACGACCTGACGGATGCTGCAGCGCGTGTCGTCGCGCCGGATCAGGACGGCGCGGCTGTTCTGGTCGGCGGGCGCATGAACGCCAACCGCGGGCCGGGTCACGCCGATCCTGTGCCCCGTCTCCTCGTCGACCGCCCAGTAGACATGGCCAAGCATCTTGCCGAGAGCCTCGCCGCCGGCAATCCCGGTCAGCTTTTCGGCGACCGGGTTCATGAAGGTGACGCGGTTTGCGGCATCGGTGCAGATGACGGCATCGCCGATCGATTGCAGCGTCACCCTCAGCCGCTCCTTTTCATCGGCAAGCATTGCCGCCGACACAGTAAGGCGCTCTTCGGCCTCCTTGCGACGGGTGATGTCGGTCAGGCTGCCGATGGCTCTGATCAGCCGTCCATTTTCGTCGCGTTCGATGGCCTTGCCGCGGTCGAGTATCCACATCCAGTGGCCATCCTTGTGGCGCATCCTGAATTCGGCCTCAAAGAACGGTGTCTTGCCCTCGAGATGAGCGCGATCCGCTTCGGCGACAGTCTCGCGATCCTCGGGATGAATCATCGTCAGCCAGCTGTCGGTGTCGCCATCGAGCTCGCCATCCGCATAGCCCAGCATCTTGACCCAGGTCGAGGAATAGGTCGTGCCGCCCTTGCGCATGTCGAGGTCCCAGACGCCTTGGCCGGCACCAGCCAGAGCAAAATTCCAACGCGTTTCCGCTTCGGCAATGCGCGCCTCGGCCTGCTTGCGCGCGTCGATGTTCTCGATTTGCGAGACGAGATAGAGCGGACGGCCGCTGTTTTCATCGCGAATGACCGAGCCGGCAAGATGGGCCCAGACGGGCGTTCCGTCCTTCCTGAGATAACGCTTCTCGAAGTGGAAGGAATTGACCGTGCCCGCCTTCAGATCGTCCATCGTCTCCCGCCCGATCTGCAGATCGTCGGGATGCGTGATCTGGAAGAAAGTCAGCGCCTCGATCTCTTCGCTTGTGTAGCCAAGCATGGCGGCGAAGGCCGGATTGGTCTGGCGGATGCGACCGTCGAGACCGACAACCACGATGCCGATCGCCGAATCCTCCATGGCGCGGCGGAAGCGCAGTTCGCTCTCGGCGATCTGTTGGCGATCCCTGCTGATCCTACGGGCGGACAGGGCAGCGAGGAACAGCGCGCCCACCGCCACCGCCACCGCGATCTGCAGGCAGAGCTTCAGCGCTTCGGTGCCGAGGTCCAGGCGCGAAAGCAGGATCGAGGTCGCCAGCACGCCCAGGCCGGCGACGAGCAACGCCAACCCTGCATGCCCAAGAGATTCTCGGCTGGTCAATCCTCGCCACATCACGATACGTGCCACCCCCGTGCGCAAACGCATGTTCTCGCATCAACCTTGGCGGATCGATTTTAAGGAAAGGTTGCGTCCGGCCTGCCGGCGTGGTCGCTAACCGGCAAACAATTGCCGGCATGATTAAGGATCGGTGCACGGGTCCGCGATCGTTACGAAACGCTACCAGCGTATGAAAAACCGTCCGCCGAGCGCACCGAGCAATGCGAGCGCTGCGATCGCTATCGTGTACCAGGGGGCGACGAAAAGCGGCGAGTCGTCGAAGCAGTGCGCGGCATAGAAGGTTGCCGCCAGCCCGCCGGCGAGCAGGCCCGCCACCGCACCGGCAAGCACCGGCCGTGTCGGCGCGCCATAGCGCAGCATCCACAGGAAGATGGCAAGCGGGCCAATACCGATCAGCGGGATGAAGCCCATGCAGAGCATCATGTTGTTGCCGACCATCCGTGTACCCCACAGCGCCTCCGGCACCATGAAAAGCTCCAGAAGCACCGCCACGGCTACCAGCACTGGCGCCGCGGCCATCCAGGCCATTGCCCGGCCCGTCGAGGCGCCCGGCGTCGACAAGGCACGGATCAGGGCGAAGGCGCTGACGGCCAGCACGATGGTGAAGACGAATTTGGAGAGGAAGCGCATCGTGTGCGCGGCCGCCATGAAGTCTGGGCGCGGGCCAATGGTCAGCAGGAAAACGATGGCCGCGATCACCGCCCCCGCACCGGCGGCCAGCCACCAGGCCGATTGCAGCGGCATCGCCTTGCTGCTTGCATCGGCGTCCAGCGCCTTGATGAGATCGTCCGTCCTCATGTCATTCCCGCCCGAACCGCCCCTACCCGAATCGCTTGGCTATCGCGGCAAGTCCGCGATGCAGCGACACACGCACCGCCGTCTCGCTGATGCCGAACTTCGCCGCCGTCTCACCGATGGACCGCCCTTCCACCGACACGGCCGAGACCACGGCGCGCTGTGCCGGCGACAGGCTGTGCAATGCCCGGTTGATGTCTCGCTCGCTGACGGTCTCGGTTTCCGGCTCGGCGAACGTCTCGGCGATATCGTCGATGTCGATCTCGATGCGCCGTCCGCGCCGCCGGAACGCATCGATCAGCTTGAAGCGGGCGATCGCGTAGATCCACGGCAACACCGGCGCATCCTGGCGCCAGGTATGTCGTTTCACATGAATGGCCAGCAAGGTTTCCTGCACGACATCCTCGGGATCGACCCCGCCCAGCACGATCTTGCGCCTGGCAAAACCGCGAACCAGCGCGGCAATCCGGTGCAGAAAGTCGGCGTAAGCCCTTTCATCTCCCGCGATGGCGGCCCGCATCAGCCGGGAAAGTTCGGCCTCGTCCTTGCCGCTCACAAGAGTTCACTCCCCCGAATTTCGCGTCTCGGCGCTGATTTGTTACGTGGCCGGCGAAATAATGTCCAAGCCAAACTGCCGGCAAATCACGAAAGTTTGCTGCACACTGCGCGCCGATCGCCAGTGCGATATTGCCCCGCGCTCTTGTTCTTGAACTCAAGGCTTGGCGCCGAACATGGCATCCCGGAAAGACCTGAAGCCCTTTCGAACGGTCAGCTTCATTCGTCTGCGACGGTACTTGTTTCTCAGGCGGCCCAAGATGTGGAGATGTGTCTCATCGATATCCGGAGTGGATAGGGGATCGTTAGCATATGGCAGCTGTGCCAAGGCATCTGCATGCATGTTGGCGTAAGGCAACGAATCATATCTGTCGAAGGGTGTGGGAGGGTCGTTCAATACAGTGGGATTGGTGTTGATCTCGAAAACCTGGATGCGACCATCGACAATGGTGTAGTCGATCCTGCCATATGAGATCCCCGCCTTCTCGAAAATCGGCATCAGCTCTACCGCATGCGGATTGTCGCGCACAAAGGCGGTATGCTCGACCCGATGTTGCCCCGACATACCGCCTCCCTGTACCTTTATGAACCACTCCTTGCTGGCGAAGCAGTGTTGCGCATAACTGCGCTCGCCGATCCGATATGCCGAGTATTTTCGGTAGCTGCCATCGGCACCAGCCTTTGCTCCAAACTCCACCACCATGGGGCGAACAAAATTCATCGTACCCAGGTTCGAGAGCGCCTCGCCGAGTTCCGCCGGCGATTGCAACAGCGGCGGCACTTTATAAGCGGCGCCCGTCTCGTCACGCAGAAAGACAGGAAAACGCATTCCCGCCGGCAGAATTTCGGGTCTGTATACATTGAAATCATTGATGCCGTCCGCGAACAGCATACGCAATAGATCGAAACGCTGAAGGCTTTTTCGCGGATGGTTGAGTTGAAACAGATCAGGCTGCTGCGACTTCATTCGCTGGCTGAGATTGGAGCATGCTTCAATCTCTGCTTCGCTCAGTCGGTCCAAATCCGTCCAAAGAACGGTGCCTCTGGAAATCTCAAGCAGATGCGCCCGTTCGTCATAGGGGACAAAGCGCACAGAATCCTGCAAATCAGTTCGAAAATAGAGTAGCAGGCTTGCCAGGGTATAGGCATGCAAGCGATGGCAAACATAGAAGATCATGAGACAACCCGCCCCTACTCATGCACCCATCAACAGCTGGTATCAGAAAATTATCGATTCGATATCGCAATTACGAGCGGCCTTTCGACGATGAAGATGATCGTATTTCAACAACTTGTGGCAGACGACGTTCCGGGCATGGCCGCGATGGAGGCCGCAGCCTGGGGACGACTCGGTGCCAGCGAAAAAACAATTCACCACCGGCTTTCGCTCGGGCATACAATGATCCTGGCCATGGTTGAGAACCTTGTTGCAGGCGCGATCTGCTTCGTGGAAACCAGCCAAGATCCGCACGATACGGGAAGGTTCCCCAAGACCTTCTCCGCCTACTCTTCGCTTGTCAGGAGCCAACCTGCACGGTCACTCTACGTTTACAATCTTGGTGTGCGACCCGAATTCCGCGGCACCGACATGGCACGCCGCCTGTTGTCGCAAATGTCTGACTATGGCCGGCAGGTCGGTGCGCGTTGGTTGGTCGGCGACGGACGTTGCCCGTCCTACGCGGGAGCACAGGACGAGTTGCCCGACAAGGTTCGGCCGGATCCGGAATTTCGTCGGACCATCGACGATTGGCACCGGACCGGTGTCATGCCTTCGGTGGAATCAATAACGAGGGATCCGCTACTGCGGTTCTATAACCGTGTTCTCCGGTGCGAATTTCTACATCTCGCGTCCGATTTTCTACCTGAAGACATGAGTTCCGGCGGATTTCGCGTTATCTTTGCTGTCGATCTTGCCCGATGACAGATCAAGCTGATCTATTTGACCCCATTGCCCATGGCAGCGATGCGTTTCCCGAATTCGCCCGTCGTCGGAGTTCAGGAGGCGCCAGTTGGGGCAAACCTCCTTATCCCGAGGTCGGTGAAGCCTTCTACGTGTTCAGCCATGCGCTTGTTTCCCAGGCCTTGAAACACCCGCTGTTGCTGCAGGCACCGCCGGGCGCCTATCAGGAGGTCAGGCAAAAGATCAGCGCCAATCCGGCCCTGGACCTGTTGACCCGTTCCATGCTGCTGTCCGACCCGCCGCGGCACATGCGCCTGCGCCGCCCATTGGCTGGTTCGCTAAGCTTTTCCTCCAGCAATGGGCTGTTCGACCGGCTTGCGGCCAAAGCGTCGGAACTTACGCAGGCAGCTGTACAAAAACCGGAGTTCGACGCGGTTCGTGATATAGGCCTGCCGCTATCGTTTTCAGGCCTGGAACAGATCCTTGGTATCGACATGGACGATCCCTGGCGGATTGGCGCCGACGCACAGCTTATGGCCAACGCCCTGGAAATAAGGGCCGGAGGCGTAGACGAAGACGCAAACGATGCCTGCCGCCGGTTGGAGGCATGGGTATCCAGCGTGATAGAACACGGTGCTGTGCGCCCAAACGGTATTTCAGCTCAGATGCTTGCCGAAGTCGAGGCTGGCCGCTGGCTGAAAGACGATGCCATTGCAAACATCGTATTCCTGCTCTTTGCCGGGCAGGCGACAGTCGTCGATACCTTCGGCAATGCGCTGGTCGCGCTTGCACGCTTCCCTGAACAGCTTTCGCTGCTTGCAGATGGGAAAGTCAGTTGGTTTTCAGCAGCCGAAGAGCTGCTCCGTTTTTGCGCTCCGGTTCACTATGCCGGAGCGCGTATCGCCGCGGAAGATTTGCAGTTTGGTGGCGCAACCATAAAAGCCGGGCAGGCCGTTGTACCCGTGCTGGCGAGCGCCAATCGAGACATTTCTGTTTTTCCGGCGGGCGACCGGTTGGATTTGGGTTCCGGCATTTCGTCGGCCCTTGCCTTTGGCACCGGACTGCATGCCTGTCTGGGTCAACACGTCGCCCGGTTAGAAATGGCTGTACTGCTGGAGGCCTTGTTCACGCAGGCCAAAGGCTGGTGCTTGGATCTTCCCAGGGTCGTCAGGCGGCATTCGGTGCTTTTCCACGGTTTGCAAGCCGCCCCATTCATCCGGTCGGCCGATCAAACATCGGGTTGAATTCGGCACGCCATTCGCGTCACTTCATCACTTGGAATTGTGAGCCCGACATCAAGCGTTTGTGCTTCAGCGGCCGATTGAAGCAGATCACCAATGTTGACTAAGGCTATCAGGTATCGGTAGGTGAGCCGGTGCCAACCGAACTTTAGGACAATGACATGAAATACGCTCTTTCCACCCTCGCCAGCGCCACCGCGCTGGCAATCTTGCTGATCGCCAGCCCGTCGATGGCCGAGGATGCCGGCATCATTGTCTACAACGCCCAGCACGAAAGCCTGACCAAGGCGTGGGCCGAAGGCTTCACCAAGGAAACCGGCATCAAGGTCACCGTGCGCAATGGCGGCGACAGCGACTTCTCCAACCAGATCGTCGCTGAGGGTACTGCTTCGCCGGCCGACGTGTTCCTGACGGAAAACTCGCCGGCCATGGTGCTGGTCGAGACGGCCGGCCTGTTCGCGCCGGTCGACGCCGACACGTTGGCACAGGTTCCCCAGGACTATCAGCCGGCCAGCGGCAAATGGGTCGGCGTCGCAGCGCGCAGCACGGTCTTTGCCTATAACAAGACCAAGCTGACCGCCGACCAGTTGCCCAAGTCGATGCTTGACCTCGCCGATCCGAGCTGGAAGGGCCGTTGGGCCGCCTCCCCGTCGGGCGCCGATTTTCAGGCCATCGTCAGCGCCCTGCTCCAGCTCAAGGGCGAAGCCGCTACCGCCGACTGGCTGAAGGCGATGAAAACCAACTTCACCGCCTACAAGGGCAACAGCACGGTGATGAAGGCGGTCAATGCCGGCGAGATCGAAGGCGGCATCATCTATCACTATTACTACTTCGGCGATCAGGCCAAGACCGGCGAAAACAGCGGGAATGTCGAGCTGCACTATTTCAAGAACCAGGATCCGGGCGCCTTCGTCTCGATCTCCGGCGGCGGCGTGCTGGCTTCGAGCAAGCATCCCAAGGAAGCCCAAGCCTTCCTGAAATGGCTGACCGGCAAGGGCGGCCAGGACGTGCTGAAGACCGGCGATTCCTTCGAATACGCGGTCGGCAAGGGTGCCGAGTCCAACCCGAAGCTGGTGCCGCTCGCCGATCTGCAGGCGCCGAAGGTCGACGCCACGACGCTGAACTCCAAGAAGGTCACCGACCTGATGACGGCAGCCGGCTTGCTTTAGTTGCCGTTCGTCCTAAAAGGACACCCGACCACGCTCCCGCGGGAATTCGCCTTCCGCGGGAGTGATTTTGTTTTTCGAGATGGCATTCGTCGATGACGACACGCTGTGTTCCCGACCGTGATCGCGGTCCTTCAATTGCTGCCGCTGGACGGCAGCGGCACGGCGTCTGACCTGATGCAGTCCGCGGTTGATCTCGCGCGCTCGGGCCTGCCTTCGGGCACAGGCCGAAGGGCCCGGCGACGCGCACCGCTTTGGCTGGTCCTCGCCGCCATCTTCGTTGCGCTGCTGGCGCTGGTGCCGCTCGCCTTCATCATCTGGATCGCGGTGCAGACCGGCTGGGAAACCGTCTCGGCGCTGGTCTTCCGGCCGCGTGTCGGCGAGCTTCTGGTCAACACTGTCCTGCTGGTCGCGCTCTCCGTGCCGATCACCATCGTGCTGTCGGTTGCGCTGGCCTGGTTGACCGAGCGCAGCGACCTGCCGGGCGCCCGGCTCTGGGCCTGGCTATGCGTGGCGCCGCTCGCCATCCCGGCTTTCGTGCACAGCTATGCCTGGATCACCATGGTGCCGGGACTGCACGGCCTGTGGGCCGGCGTGCTGGTTTCCGTGATCGCCTATTTCCCGTTCCTGTATCTGCCGGTGTCGGCGGCATTGCGCCGTCTCGATCCCGCCCTCGAGGACGCCGCCGCCGCACTCGGCCTTGGGCCCCGGCGCGTGTTCTGGCGGGTCGTGCTGCCGCAATTGCGGCTCGCCATCTGCGGCGGCTCGCTGCTGGTCGGCCTGCATCTGCTGGCCGAGTACGGCCTCTATGTCTTCATCCGCTTCGACACCTTCACCACGGCGATCGTCGACCAGTTCCAGTCGACCTTCAACGGACCGGCCGCCAACATGCTGGCCGGCGTGCTGGTCAGTTGCTGCTTCGTGCTGCTCGGCCTCGAAGTGCTGGTGCGCGGTGAGGAGCGCTATGCCCGCGTCGGCTCAGGTGCGGCGCGCCATCAGCAACGCACGAGCCTCGGACGCGCCACCATCCCTAGCCTGCTCTTGCTTGTCGTCACCACGCTTTTGGCGCTCGGCGTGCCGTTCGTCACCATCGGCGGCTGGCTTGCCGCCGGCGGCGCCGCTGTCTGGCGCCTGAACGAGATCGGCCTGGCGCTTGGCCAGACGCTGTTCCTGGCGCTCGCCGGCGCCTTGCTGGCCACGGTCGCCGCCATGCCGATGGCCTGGATCTCGATCCGCGCGCCGGGGCCGTTGCAGCGCCTGCTGGAGGGCTGCAACTACATTGTCGGCTCGTTGCCGGGGGTTGTCATTGCACTGGCGCTGGTCACCATCACGGTGCGCATCGCGCTGCCGCTCTACCAGACCCTGTTCACCATCCTGGTGGCCTATGCGCTGATGTTCCTGCCGCGCGCGCTGGTCAGCCTGCGGGCGTCGATCGCGCAGGCGCCGGTCGAACTCGAACGCGCCGCTTCCAGCCTCGGCCGGCCGCCGCTGCAGGCGTTGTGGTCGACGACGATCCGCCTATCGGCGCCTGGTGCCGCGGCCGGCATGGCGCTGGTGGCGCTCGGCATCATGAACGAACTGACCGCCACCCAAATGCTGGCGCCCAACGGTACCCGCACGCTGGCGATGGCGTTCTGGTCCTACAGCGGTGAGATTGATTATGCCTCCGCGGCACCTTACGCCTTCATCATGGTGGCGATGTCGCTGCCCTTGACCTGGCTGCTCTATGTCCAGTCGAAACGGATGGCCGGACGATGAGCTTTCTCGAAATCAGCGGCCTGCACAAGCAGTACGGCCCGGTGTCGGCCCTTGCCGGCGTCGACATGAACGTCGCCAGCGGCAGCCGCACGGCGATTGTCGGTCCTTCCGGCTGCGGCAAGACGACCCTGCTGCGGCTGATTGCCGGCTTCGAGGCGCCGGACCAGGGGCACATCACGCTCGACGGTACGATATTGGCCAATGGCGGCGCTGCGGTGCCGGCATATCGGCGAGGCATCGGCGTGGTGGCGCAGGATGGTGCCCTGTTTCCGCATCTGACCATTGGCGACAATATCGGTTTCGGCATGGGCCGCGGCGAGGACAAGCGCGCTGAGCGCATCGTCGAGCTCGCCTATATAGTCGGGCTCGACAAGGCGATCCTCAAACGTCGCCCGCACGAGCTTTCCGGCGGCCAGCAGCAGCGTGTGGCACTGGCCCGCGCCATGGCGATGAAGCCTCGGCTGATGCTGCTCGACGAGCCGTTCTCGGCGCTCGATACCGGCCTGCGCGCCTCAATGCGCAAGGCGGTGGCCGAGCTGCTGGAGGCCGCCGGCATCACCACCATCCTGGTGACGCACGACCAGGCCGAGGCGCTGTCCTTTGCCAGCCAGGTCGCGGTGATGCGCGACGGCAAGTTCTCGCAAATCGGCACGCCGCGCGAGCTCTATCTCAAGCCGAAGGACAGGATGATCGCCGAATTCCTGGGCGACGCCATCATCCTGCCGGCCAAGATATCGAATGGCTTCGCCAACTCGCCGCTCGGCCGCATCGCGGTGGACACCAATGACAGCCGCGATATCGCCCGCATCATGCTTCGCCCGGAGCAGATCGCGCTGAAGAGAACGTCGCGCGAGGGCATGTCCGGCACCTCGGACATGCTGTTCGGCGAAGTGACGGAATCGGAATTCGCCGGCTCGATGTGCACGGTCGCGGTGCGGCTCTTGAACAATGCCGATCCGCCCGATGCGGCAGCGATCGGCAACACGCCGCTGGTCCTGCGCAAACCGGGCATGGACGCGCCGGCGGTCGGCGAGATCGTCCGACTGACCGTATCGGGAAAGGCGCATGTCTTCGCCTGAACGCCGTATGCGGTTAACCGACGCGCTTTCCTGCCTGATCGAACCAGTGCAGCTTTTCTGCCTTGGCAACCACGCGCAATTGGTTGCCAACCGTGGCGGTGGCGCGACCCGCGACACGCACGACGATGCGGTTGCCGCCTGCCGCACAGTGAAGGAAACTTTCGGCGCCTACCGGTTCGACTGCCTCGACCAGCGCCGGCAGGACGAGCGCGCCGGACGGCGCCTCCGCATTGAAGGTGACGTCGGCATCCTCGGGCCGAAAACCGAGGGTCGCAGCTCTTGCCTCCCGAGGCGCGAAAGCGATCGCCGTGCCGTCTGCGAGCACCGCGCCCGAGGCGCCTTCGGTCAGTGCCAGGAGATTCATCGGCGGCGCGCCGATGAAGGAAGCGACGAAGGTCGAGGCCGGTCTTTCGTAGACGTCGAGCGGCGCCCCCATTTGCTCGACCAGTCCGGCATTCATGACGACGAGAATGTCGGCCAACGTCATCGCCTCGAGCTGGTCATGCGTGACATAGACCGACGTGACGCCAAGCGAGCGTTGCAGGTTCTTTATCTCGACCCGCATCTGGCCACGCAATTTGGCATCGAGATTGGAGAGCGGCTCGTCGAACAGGAAAACCCTCGGGTTGCGCACAATGGCACGACCCATGGCGACACGCTGGCGCTGGCCGCCGGAAAGCTCCCGCGGGCGGCGGTCGAGCAGCGCCGAAAGTTCCAGTATTTTCGCCGTCGCGCGAACCCGGCTGTCGATCTCGTCCTTCGGCGTGCCGCGGTTGCGCAGCCCATAGGCCATATTGTCGTAGACTTTCATATGCGGATAGAGCGCATAGTTCTGGAACACCATGGCGATGTCACGCTCGGTCGGACCGACTGAGTTTACGATCTTGCCATCGATCGCAACTGTTCCCGAGGAGATGGTTTCGAGCCCGGCGATCATTCTGAGCAGCGTGGACTTGCCGCAGCCCGATGGGCCGACCAGCACGCAAAGCTCCTTGTCGGGAACTGCGATTGAAACGCCCTTCACGGCCTCGAAACCGCTGGGGTAGACCTTCTTCACATCCTTCAGATCGACGGTCGCCATCAGCTTCTCACTTTTCGGAATCGACCAGGCCGCGAACGAACCAGCGTTGCATCAGCACCACGACCAGGATCGGCGGCACGATGGCCAGCATCGCTGTGACCATGACCAGGTTCCATTGCGTATCGGCATCGGCGAAGGAGACCATCTTTCTGAGCGCGATGACGATCGTGTTCATGTTGCTGCTGTTGGTGACGAGCAGCGGCCACAGATACTGCGTCCAGCCATAAATGAAGAGGATGACGAACAGCGCCGCGATGTTTGTCCGCGACAGCGGCAACAGGATATCGAAGAAAAAGCGCCACGGCCCCGCACCGTCGACACGCGCCGCCTCCACCAGCTCACCTGGAATGGTCATGAAAAACTGTCGAAACAGCAATGTGGCGGTGGCCGAGGCGATCAGCGGGATGATCAAGCCGGCATAGGTGTCGATCATGCCGAGATCGACCATCACCTTGTAGGTCGGCAGGATGCGCACCTCAACGGGAAGCATCAGGGTGATGAAGATCAGCCAGAAGAAGACCATCCGCAGCGGAAAACGGAAGAACACGATCGCATAGGCCGACAGGATCGAGATGAAAATCTTCCCCACCGCGATGCCGAGCGCCATGACCGTGGTGTTGAGCAGCAATCGACCGACGCTGACGCCGCCGATGCGACCGACACCGCCGAACAGCGCTTCGGCGTAATTGTTCCAGAACTGATAGCCGGGCAGGAGCGGCAACGGCGGCCTGAGGATCGTTTGCAGCGTCTGCGTCGAGGCAACGAATGTGTAGTAGATCGGGAAGGCGACGATCAGTATGCCGAGGATCAGCACGACGTGGGCGATGACGGTGCGGAGCGGTGACTGGCCGATCATCGCTCGCCCTCAGCCGTAATGGACTTTGCGTTCCACGTAGCGGAACTGGATGGCCGTGAGCGAGATGACGATGACCATCAGGATGACCGACTGCGCCGCCGAGTCACCGAGGATCAGATTGACGAAGCCGTCATTGTAGACCTTGTAGACCAGCGTCTCAGTCGTCTTGCCCGGACCACCCCCGGTGACGGCATGGACGATGCCGAAGGTGTCGAACAGGGCATAGACGGTGTTGACGACCAGCAGGAAGAAGGTCGTCGGCGCAAGCAGCGGGAAGACGATGGTCCAGAATCGCTTGGTCTCGCCGGCGCCGTCCATGGCCGCCGCCTCGATCAAGGCTTTCGGCACCGCCTGCAGGCCGGCGACGAAGAACAGGAAATTGTAGCTGATCTGCTTCCAGGCAGCGGCGGACACCAGCAGGATCATGGCGTGGGTGCCGTTGAGCAGTGGATCCCAGGCGATGCCGAAACTCCTCAGCATGTAGGCCAGCGACCCGATCGACGGGTTGAAGAGGAACAGCCACAACATACCGGCGATCGCCGGCGCCACCGCGTAGGGCCAGATCAAGAGCGTGCGGTAGAGACCTTTGCCGCGCACCACCTTCTCTGCCATGACCGCGAGCAGGAGCGCCACGCACATGGCGACGATAGCGGTCGCAAGGGAAAACACCACCGTGACCTTGATCGAGTTCAGGTAGGCCGGATCGGCAAGCACTTTCCTGAAATTGGCGAACCAGACGAACTTGGTCCTCAGTCCGAACGGGTCCTGCCTGAGCATGGATTGGTAGAACGCCTGACCGGCCGGCCAGTAGAAAAAAACGAGCGTGATGGCCAGTTGCGGCGCCACCAGCAGGTAGGGAAGGATCTTGTTGGGAAACACGACGCGAGGGGTCATGGAGCCACTCCGAGGTGATGAGGCGGGCGGCACGATGCGGCACCCCTCTTCGCCAAGATGGCTTTGAAGAGCGTTTCGGCGTTGGCATCATCGACCATTGGCGAAATCGCAAGGGACGGCAAAACTCCCCTCGCCGAGGGGAGATGCCTGGCAGGACAGATGGGCGCGCCGTAGAGCAAAGGACCTGCGCTCGCTCTAATTCCCCAGCGCTTCCTTGATCGCGGCGTTGCCACGCGTAACCGCATTGTCGAGCGCCTGCTGGGCGGTTTGCTGGCCGGCGAGCATCTTCTCGAACTCCTCGTTCTGGATATCGCGCACCTGCGGCAGGTTCGGCAGACGTACGCCCTTGGAATTGTCGGTCGGTGCCTTACCCGTCATCTGCAGGATCGGGGTCTCGCGACCGACGTTCTTGTCATAGAAACCGGACTTCTTGGTCGCTTCATAAGCCGCCAGCGTCACCGGCAGATAACCCGACTTCTGGTGCAGGTATTCTTGCACCTCGGTCTTCGACAGGTAGGCGAAGAAGGCCGCGACGCCCTTGTATTCCTCGTCGGATTTATCAGCGAAAACCCACAGGCTGGCGCCACCCGGCGTCGTGTTCTGCGGCGCGCCCTTGGCGTCGCTGTCATAGGGCAATTGGCCGATGCCGTAATTCATGCCGGACTTGACGATATCGCCAAGGCCGCCGGAGGATTCGGTCATGATCCCGCATTCGCCAGCGAGGAAGATCTGCTTGGCTTCGGAGGTGCGGCCGCCATATTTGAAGGTGCCGTCCTTGGCGAGGTCTGCGAGCGCTTGGAAATGGTTGACGAAAATCGGCGCATTGATCTTGAGCTCGACATCGCCGCCGGCCAGACCGTTCTGCTGGGTGGCCCATGACACGTCATTCCAGGCCGCGAAATTCTCCAGATGGATCCAGGTCAGCCAGGTCGAGGTGTAGCCGCAGGCGGCTGCGCCGCTCGCCTTGATCTTCTTGGCGTCTTCCCACACCTCATTCCAGGTCTTGGGTGGGCTGTCGACGTCGAGACCAGCCTTCTTGAAGATATCCTTGTTGTAATAAAGGATCGGCGAGGAGGAGTTGTAGGGGAAGGAGAGCATGGTGCCGTCCGGCTTCGAATAATAGCCGACTATGCCTGGCAGATACTGGCTCTTGTCGAAGGTCATTCCAGCGCTGGTCAACACATCGGCTGCCGGCTTGATTGCGCCTTCGGCTGCCATCATCACGCCGGTGCCGACATCGAACACCTGCATGATATCGGGCGCCTGGCCCGCGCGGTAGGCGGCGATGCCGGCATTCAGCGTCTCGGGATACGTGCCTTTGAACACCGGAACGAGTTCATAGTCGCTCTGGCTGGCATTGAAATCTTTGGAGATCTTGTCGACAACTTCGGCATTGGCGCCAGTCATGGCGTGCCACCAACTGATCTGCGTGACAGCAAAAGCGGAGGTTGAGGAAAGCAGCATAAAGGTGGCGGCAACACCGGCCGCGAAGCCGAAGGACTTCATGTTTCATCTCCCGTTTGTCATTGGCGAAAGGGGCACTCCCGCGAAGGCAATATGTGTCGCTCGTGACAATCAGACAACGGTTTTGTTGCAGATCGACGAACTTCACCCTTTACCTCACGCCACCCTCGCCTCCGCTTGGAGACATGGAAAGCCACACGGTTAGCCGGCTTAGCGCGACGACAAGCGCGCCAGGAACTACCATCGGAACTGCCAAGCTGGCTTCGGCGTGTCAGCCCTGATTGCAGCCGCCGCAACCCGAAGAGACACGCCAAGGTTGCAGGCGACTTTATCGATCCCTCAACGGCAACGCGCTACTCAATCCTGCTGCCCTGTTTATTTCCAAAGATCAGGTGAAATAAAATGCTGACGGTCTACAATTGTATCGTCAACGAACACGATCTGAGACTGGTCGCACTTGCCGCGCTGATCTGCGGAATTTCCTGTTTCTCTGCCGTCAACCTGCTTCATCACATAAGCCGCTCCACCGATCGGAACCGGCTTGCCTGGCTGATGATCGCGGCCACTTCGACCGGCTTCGGCATCTGGGCAACGCACTTCATCGCCATGCTCGCATTCACACCGGGCATACCCAGTGCTTACGATCCCGCACTCTCCGTGCTTTCGCTCGCTGCTTCGGTCACTCTGACGGCAGCCGGCATGTGGATCGCCACCTTGCGGAATGAGTTAGATTATCATCTCGTCGGCGGCGCCGTGCTGGGCGGCGGTATCGCGGCCATGCACTACATTGGTATGGCGGCGTTCGAGGTTCAGGGCCGCATCGAGTGGAACCTGTTGCTTGTCGCCGTTTCCCTTCTGGCCGGCGTAACGCTCGCGGCGCTGGCGCTGCGTGTCGTGCAGCGCCGCCCCTCCCTGAAGGCGACATCCGGCGGCGCGGTGCTGCTGACGCTGGCAATCTGCACCCTGCATTTCATCGGCATGGGTGCCGTCTCGATCTTCCCCGATCCCTCGATCGTCATATCCGAATACACGATCGAGCCGACCTCGCAGGCTTTCGCCGCCGCCGCCGCCACATTGGTGATCCTGGTCCTGTCGGCATCGGCGCTGTGGATCGATTTGCGCTTCCGTCGCCAGAAGCTCGAGGTCGACCGCATGCACGGCCTGGCCAATGCCGCCGTGGAGGGGCTGATCGTCTGCGACGGCAACCGCATCATCAGTGCCAATGACAGCATGGCGACATTGACGGGCATCGCAACAGCGACGCTGAACGGAATGCAGCTTGGCGATCTCTTCGGATCCGACATGTCAGGCTTCGGCGAACAGCCGCAGGAGGCCGAATTGAGCGGCCGCGATGGCACGAGCATTCCTGTCGAGTTGATCGCCAGGAGCATCGACTACTGTGGCAAGCCGCACAACGTGGTCGCGGTCCGCGACATTCGCGAGCGCAAGAAGGCGGAACAGGAGATCCTGCGGCTTGCCCATTTCGATCCATTGACCGGACTGGCCAATCGCCGCAGCTTTTCCGGCCGGCTGGAGACGGAAATTGCTGCGATGGGCCGCACCAGAAAAGGCGGCCAGCTTGCGCTTCTGCTGCTCGATCTCGACCGGTTCAAGGAGGTCAACGACCTGTATGGGCATGGCGCCGGGGACGCCATGCTGCAGAAGGTTGCGCATTGCATTACCGGCATCCTTCGCCAGGGACAGATGGTGGCGCGGCTGGGCGGCGACGAATTCGCCATCATCGCGCCGAACCTGACCGACCCGTTGGAGGCCGGCCGTATCGCCGACGCGGTGCTGACCGCCATGCGCGAGGAAAACCGGCTTTCTGTCGGCGGCGGCCTGGTGTCGGCCAGCATCGGCATTGCGCTTTATCCATCGGATGCCGAGAACCAGGCCAGCTTGATAAGCCACGCCGATACGGCACTCTACCGGGCCAAGACCGAAGGCAAGGACACCTATCGCTATTTCGAAGCTTCGATGGGGGCCGAGGCGCGCGACAAGCGCGTGATGGAGCACGAACTGCGCCAGGCGGTTGCGCGCCAGGAGTTCTACCTCGTCTATCAGCCGCAGAAAGAGATCAGCAGCGGAAAGATGGTCGGTTTCGAAGCGCTGGTCCGCTGGCGGCATCCGACGCGCGGCGACGTGTCGCCGAGCATATTCATCCCGGTGGCCGAAGACAGCGGAGCCATTGGCCAGATTGGCGAATGGGTGCTGACGGCTGCCTGCGAGGAAGCCGCCCGCTGGGAAAATCCGCTGACGGTGGCCGTCAACGTTTCGGCGGTGCAGCTCCACAACACGAATTTCAGCCGCAAGGTCCACGAAACCTTGCTGAATTCCGGCCTGGCGCCCGGCAGGCTCGAGCTTGAGATCACCGAGACGGCGCTTGTTAAGGACATGCCGCGGGCACTGGCCACCTTGCGGCAGGTCAAGGCGCTGGGCGTGCGCGTCGCCATGGACGATTTTGGTACAGGCTATTCCTCGCTCTCCAACCTTCGCGCCTTCCCCTTCGACAAGATCAAGATCGATGGCTCCTTCATCAAGTCCGTCGACAAGAACGGCCAGGTCGCGGCGATCGTGCGCGCCGTCCTGGGACTTGGACGCGGTCTCGGCCTGCCGGTTCTGGCGGAAGGTGTCGAGACGCTCGGCGAACTGAAATTCCTGGACGCCGAAGCCTGCGAGATCGGCCAGGGCTATTACATCGGCAGGCCAGCTCTCATCGAGGAATTCGGCGAGCTGACCGGTGTAGTCGCACCCGCTGTCGGCAGCAAACCCGCCACCTTGCGCGACAGAAGCGTTCTGGCCTTCGCACCCGCGCCTGTCCTCAATAGGGCTTAAAAACTCTCGGGCTTGAGTGCCGTCTCGATCAGCCGCCTGGCGTCCGGCCCCGACCATTCGGCCGGGCCGTTCATATGGGCGATCAGGCAGCCTTCGCCGTCGATCAGCATGGTAACGGGAAGGCCTAGCGCCAGGCCGCGCTTCTTGAGGTCGTTGAACAGCTCCATCGTCGAATCCCGGTAATAATCGAGCGTCGTGACGCCGGTATCGCTGAGGAACTTCTTCGGCTTCACATCGTCGCCGGCATCGACATTGACGGCGACCACTTCAAAGGAGTCGCTGCCCTTTTCCTTCTGCAGCGCATCGAGCGCCGGCATTTCGGCACGGCACGGCGCGCACCATGTCGCCCACAGATTGAGCAGCACCGTCTTGCCGGCATGATCGGCAAGCGTCATCGGCTTGCCGTCCGGGCCATTGAAGGCAAGGCTCTTCAGGGATTGTGGCGGATCGGCCGGCAAAAGTGCCGCAACCTCACCGGTGGCCGACGCCGCGATTTTCTTGGCGCGGTCGCTCTTGGCCGCGCAGGCGACATCGTCCTTGCTCTCATCCACGGCAGCTTGTGCCGGTGCATTGTTGCCAGACCGGCTCTCGCTGACATATACCGCGACCGCGCCCGCCAGCGCGCCCGCCACCAAGGCGGCGAGGATCAGGCGCGGGGCCGGGAAGAATCTACTACCGTCTGCCATTTTTTCAAAACTGCTCCGAAGCACGGGTTATAGCCATGAGCGACAAGAAAACCAGCAACCAGATGTGGGGCGGACGTTTTGCCTCGGGTCCGGCCGCGATCATGGAAGCGATCAACGCGTCTATCTCCTTCGACCGCAAACTCTATGCGCAGGACATCAAAGGCTCGATCGCCCACAGCGAGATGCTGGCGCAAACGGGCATTATTTCGGCGGCCGACCAAGAAAAAATTGCTGACGGGCTGAACACGATCCTGAAAGAGATCGAGGCCGGCAGCTTCGAGTTTTCGACACGGCTCGAAGACATCCACATGAACATCGAGGCGCGCCTCGCCGATCTGATCGGCCCGGCGGCCGGCCGGCTGCACACCGCCCGCTCGCGCAATGATCAAGTCGCAGTCGATTTGAGGCTGTGGGTCAAGGATGAGTGCTTTCGCGTCGCCGAGGCGTTGAAAGGGCTGATCGAGGCGCTGCTGGAGCGGGCCGAGGAGCATGCCGCGACCGTGATGCCGGGCTTTACCCATATGCAGGCGGCACAACCGGTGACCTTCGGCCATCACTGCATGGCCTATGTCGAGATGTTTTCGCGCGACCTGTCGCGTGTGCGCGATGCGATCGAGCGGATGGACGAAAGCCCGCTCGGTGCCGCGGCCCTCGCCGGCACCAGCTTCCCGATCGACCGTCACCGGACCGCCAAGGCGCTCGGCTTCCGGGAGCCGATGCGCAATTCGCTCGACAGCGTCTCGGATCGCGATTTCGCGCTTGAGTTCCTCGCTCTTGCCGCGATCTGCGCCACGCATCTGTCACGGCTGGCCGAAGAGATCATCATCTGGTCGACGCCGCAGTTCGGCTTCGTCAGGCTGTCGGACTCGTTTTCCACCGGCTCCTCGATCATGCCGCAGAAGAAGAACCCCGATGCCGCCGAACTGGTGCGCGGCAAGACCGGCCGCGTCACCGGTCATCTGGTCGGCCTGCTAACGGTGATGAAGGGCATGCCTTTGACCTATGGCAAGGATATGCAGGAAGACAAGGAATCGGTGTTCGACGCCGCCGAGACGCTCGACCTGATGCTGGCGGCGATGACCGGCATGGTCTCGGACATGACGGTCAACGCTGCCGCGATGAAGAAGGCCGCCGGCTCCGGCCACGCGACAGCAACCGACCTTGCCGACTGGCTGGTGCGCACGCTCGGCCTGCCGTTCCGCGAAGCGCATCATGTCACCGGCCGGGCGGTGGCGCTGGCCGAAGACAAGAAGGTGGGGCTGGAGAGGCTTTCACTGGAGGATTTGCAGTCGATCAATTCCGGCATCACGGCCGACATATTTTCGGTGCTGGCGGTGCAGAACTCGGTCAAGAGCCGCATCAGTTTCGGCGGCACCGCGCCGTCGGAAGTGAGGAAGCAGATCCGCGCCTGGAAAAAGCGGCTGGCGAAGGCGTAATGCCGGATATTGCGAGCAGTAATATCCCGGATATTTCGACGAGCAATATCTCGGGGTGCAATGCGCCGAGAACTCGGCTAAAAGCGGCGGCTGACAAACGTTTCGGACGGATGGATCGATGACCGGAAGCAGGATTTTGGTGACGCTGACGCTGCTGGTTGCGATCGCGGCCGTTTCGGCCTGCGGCAGGAGGGGCGCTCTCGACACGCCCTATGAGGCGGCCGTGCAGGCGCGCAAGGATGCCTCGAAGGCCCACCAGCCCGTGCCGCCGGAGCCGGAAAAACCGGTCAAGGACAAGAAATTCATCCTCGACCCGCTGATCTAGAGCCGACGAGAGCGGGGCCTTCCAACCCGATCTCATCGAGCCCCAACTTTCCGGAACCACTCTCGTGAACCATTTCGACTACCGCGACGGCGTGCTCCATGCGGAGGACGTGGCGATACCAGATATCGCCGCACAGATCGGCACGCCATTCTACTGCTATTCGACGGCCACCCTGACCAGGCACTACCGGGTGTTTGCCCAGTCCTTTGCCGGGCTCGACGCGCTGGTCTGCTACGCCATGAAGGCCAATTCCAACCAGGCCGTCCTGCGGACGCTGGCCAAGCTCGGCGCCGGCGCCGACGTGGTTTCGGAAGGTGAATTGCGCCGGGCGCTGGCCGCCGGCATTCCGGCCGGCAAGATCCTGTTTTCGGGCGTCGGCAAGACCGCGCGCGAAATGGACTTTGCCCTTGCCGCCGGCATCCTTTGCTTCAACGTCGAGTCCGAGCCTGAACTCGAGCTGTTGTCGGCGCGGGCCACTGCCCTTGGCAAGGTGGCGCCGATCTCGCTGCGCATCAATCCCGACGTCGACGCCAAGACCCACAAGAAGATCTCCACCGGCAAGGCCGAGAACAAGTTCGGCATCCCGTGGCAGCGGGCGCGGCAGGTTTATGCCCGCGCGGCAAAGCTTCCCGGCATCAGGATCACCGGCATCGATACCCATATCGGCAGCCAGATCACCGAGCTGCAGCCCTTCGACGATGCCTTCGCCCTGCTTGTCGATCTCGTCGGCGCGCTACGGGCGGACGGCCATGCCATCGAGCATATCGATGTCGGCGGCGGGCTCGGCATTCCCTACCGCATCGACAACAACCCGCCGCCGCTGCCCGACGCCTATGCCCAGATCGTCAGGAAGCATGTCACCAAGCTCGGGCTAAAGGTGATGTTCGAGCCTGGCCGGCTGATATCAGGCAATGCCGGCATCCTCGTCTCGGAAGTGATCTTCGTGAAGGAAGGCGACGCCAAGAACTTCCTCGTCGTCGACGCCGCAATGAACGATCTCATCCGGCCGACGCTCTACGACGCCTTCCACGACATCCGTCCGGTCGTGCAGCCGCCGGCCGACACGCCGCGCATGATGGTCGACGTGGTCGGCCCGGTCTGCGAGACCGGCGACTATATCGGCCTGGACCGCGATCTGCCCAGGCTGAAGGCCGGCGACCTGATTGCCGTCTCCACCGCCGGCGCCTATGGCGCGGTACAGGCCGGCACCTACAACACGCGTCTGCTGGTTCCGGAAGTGCTGGTCGACGGCGACCGGTTCCACGTCGTGCGCCCACGCCTGACCTATGACGACCTGATCGGGCTGGATTCCATGCCCGACTGGCTTGCATAGAAGCGCCGGAAACACACCTACCCGTCACAGGGAGCAATCATGACGAACGGCATCACCGTCACACGCGAGCGCATTGCCGCAATGGAACCGCGCATCCGCCCCTATATCAGGCTCACGCCAGTGCTGCGCGTCGACATGGCCGACTTCGACCGGCCGCCGCTGGCCGTCGACCTGAAGCTCGAATGCCTGCAGCATTCCGGCTCGTTCAAGGCGCGCGGCGCTTTCACCAATCTCCTGGAGCGGCCGGTTCCCGACGCCGGTGTCGTCGCGGCATCGGGCGGCAACCATGGCGCGGCCGTCGCCTATGCCGCCATGCGGCTGGGCCATAAGGCGACCATCTTCGTTCCCGAGGTGAGCCCGGCGGCCAAGCTGGAACGGATCCGCAGCTACGGCGCCGAGCTGATCGTCGGCGGCGCCCGCTATGCCGAGGCGTTGGCGGCCAGCGAACGTTTCGCCGAGAAAACCGGCGCCTTGCAGATTCATGCCTTCAACCAGGAGGAAACGCTCGTCGGCCAAGGCACGCTCGGGCTCGAAATCGAGAGCGATTTGCCTAAGATCGACACGCTGCTGGTCGCTGTCGGCGGCGGCGGCCTGATCGGCGGCATCGCTGCCTGGTTTGCCGGCCGCATCCGCATCATCGCCGTCGAGCCGGAAGGAGCGCCGACGCTGCATCGCGCCTTCGAGGCCGGACACCCCGTCGACGCACCGGCCGAGGGCATCGCCGCCGATTCGCTGGCGCCAAAGCGCGTCGGCGAAATGATGTTCCCGATCGCCGAGGCCTTTGTCGAACGCTCGATCCTGGTCAGTGACGACGACATCATCGCCGCGCAGAAGGCGCTGTGGAACCGGGCTCGCATCATCTCCGAGCCGGGAGGTGCGGCCGCCTTTGCCGCGGTCCTGTCCGGCCGCTATGCGCCGGCGGCGGGCGAACGGGTCGCCGTACTGGTCTGCGGGGCGAATGCAGACCCCGCTACCTTCTAAAGGGGCCCACCAACTTCTGAAGGGTATGCAGGATGGAACGATAACGGCCACTTCACGTTTTTCCGAACTGCCTCGCCTTTGCCGTGTTTGCTGGTATTCTTTGAGTCGTGAGGCGTCGGGCTATCCTGCCCGCTCCACAGCATGATCCCGAAAAGTGAAATCCCTTTCGGAACAGATCATGCTCATAGGGATAGGGCCGCATCCCGGTTTCCGGGATAGGCTCAAGGAAGGGCCGATGACGCAACGACCCACCTTCAGCAGCAATCGCGGCCTCGCCGGGCGGCTGGCCGTGAGCCGGCTGGCGACGCGGGTCTCGATGATGGTCGAGCGCGGCTGGCCGTTGCTGCTTCCGCTCGTCATCGTCGCCAGCCTGTTCCTCAGCATCTCCTGGCTCGGGCTGTTCTCCCGGCTGCCGGATATGGCGCGCATCGGCCTCGTCGCTGCTTTTGCCATAGCGGCACTGGCCGCGCTCTATCCGCTGCGCTTCTTCCGCCTGCCGGGCGCCGGCGAAATCGACCGCCGCATCGAGGCCGCCAATCAATTGTTGCACAGCCCGGTGCTGGTGCAGACCGACCGGCCCAGCGGCAGGGAAAGCAGCTTCTCGCAGGCGTTGTGGCGTGAACACCAGAAGCGCATGGCCGGAAAGCTCGACAACCTTGGCGCCGACCTGCCGCGCACGCGCGTGCCGGAGCGCGACCCCTGGGGGCTGCGCGCGGTGGCGGCCCTTTTGCTCGTTACCGCCTTCGCCTTCTCCTTCGGACCGACGGGCGGCAGGATCAGCGACGGCTTCAATGCCCATGGGACGCGCGATATCGTGCCTCCGCGCATCGATGCATGGGTGACGCCACCGGCCTATACCGGCAAGCCGCCGATCTTCCTGACCGCCGATGCAAACCAGGCGATCCCGACCTTTACGGTTCCCGAAGGCAGTGACGTTTCGCTGCGCGTGACGGGCGGCTCGGGTGAGGAAACGCTCGGCTATGCCGACAAGAATGGCAACGCCCGCGTCATCGACCCCGCTGCGCCGCAGGCCGCCGCCAAGCCGGCTGCAAGCCCGGCGCCGCCGTCCAAGGTGCGCCAGTTCACCAGCAAGCTGACCGGCGACGGCACGCTGACGCTGACGTCGGGCGAGGACCAGCTCGGCCGCTGGGCCTTCGCGGTCGTATCGGACAAGCCGCCGCAGATCCGCTTCGTCGGCGAGCCCAAGCGCGCCGCCAACGGCGCCTTCGAGCTAAACTACCAGATCGACGACGACTATGGCGCCGCCACCGCCAGGGCGGTGTTCGCGCTCGCCGATCCGCAGGCGCCGAATGCGCGTCCGCTGTACGGTGCACCTGAAATGCCGCTGACGCTGCCGCGCCGCGGCGGCAAGTCGAACGCCGCCAGGACCTCCAAGGACCTGACCGAGCATGTCTGGGCCGGCAGCAGCATCAAGCTGACGCTGGTCGCCACCGACGATGGCGGGCACACCGCATCGAGCCAAACCAAGACGCTGCTGATGCCGGAGCGGCCTTTCGCCAATCCGCTGGCACGCGCCGTGATCGAACAGCGCCGCCTGCTGGCGCTCGACGCCAACGCCAAGCCGCGCGTGCTCGACCTGATGGACGCCATCACGCTGCGGCCGGAAGACACGTTCGACAACATGTCCCACTACCTTGCCATCATGAGCGCCCGCACCCGGCTGAAGATGGCCGAGAGCGACGATCAATTGCGCAGCGAAGTCTCCTATCTCTGGGAAATCGCGCTCGGCATCGAGGAAGGCAATCTTTCGGCCGCCGAAAAACGGCTGCGTCAGGCGCAACAGGCGCTGCAGGACGCCATCAAGAATGGCGCAAGCGACGCTGAAATCGAAAAGGCGATGAAGGAACTGCGCGAGGCGATGAACCAGTTCCTGCAGGAATTCGCGGAGCGCGCCAAGCAGAATCCCAACGCCCCGCAGATGCAGCAGAACGGCCAGGAACTGCGCCAGAGCGACATCGATCGCATGATGGACCAGATCGAAAACCTGGCCAAGTCCGGTGATCGCGACAAGGCCCAGCAACTGCTGTCGCAACTGCAGGACATGATGAACAATCTGCAAGCCGGCCGTCAGCAGCAAGGCGGCCAGCAGGACAGCGAGATGCGCCAACAGATGGACAAGCTGGGCGAGATCCTGCGACGTCAGCAGGAGATGATGAACGACACCTTCCGCATGGATCAGATGCAGCGCGGCGAGCGCCAGCGCGGGCAGAACCGTGACGAGCAGCTCGGCGAAGGCGGCCAGGATGAGGACAGACCCGGCGTCGGCGAAGACCGCGATCCGCTCGCCCGGCAAAAGCCGATGACGCCCCAGGAATTCGCCGATGCGCTGAAACAGCTGCAGCAGGGCCAGGGCCAGTTGCAAAGCGACCTCGAGCAGCTGAAGAAGGGCCTCGAAGGCATGGGTATGGAGCCCAATGAAGGATTTGGCGAGGCCGGCAAGTCCATGGGCAATGCCGAACAGGCACTCGGCGAGGGCGAAGGCGATGCGGCCGTCGGTCATCAGGGCCGGGCGCTGGAAGCGCTGCGCAAGGGCGCCAAGGACATGATGAAGCAGATGCAGGCCATGCAAGGCGACCAGGGCGGCGGCGAGGAAGGCGGCCGCCAGCAGAACGCCGATCGTGATCCGCTCGGCCGGCCACGCGCCAGCACGGGTCCCGACTTCGGCGATTCGGTGAAGGTGCCCGACGAGATCGACGTGCAGCGTGCCCGCCAGATACTGGAAGCGATCCGCAAGCGGCTCGGCAATGCGCTCAGCCCTGATATCGAACGCAGCTATCTGGAACGGCTGCTCGAGCTGAAATAGAGCAATTCCAGGAAAAGTGTGAAGCGGTTTTCCGTCCGGAATTGCGAAAAAACATAGGATTGCCGCCCGCGTCCGTCCCACCTGAAAAATCCTCTCGCACGGTTGCACCACCATGCCCAGACTTGGCGCCGTCACACCCATCCTGCGCATCTTCGACATTGCCAAGGCGCGTGAATTCTATGTCGGCTTCCTCGGCTTCGAGGTGCAGTGGGAACATCGCTTCGCGGACGACGCGCCGCTTTACATGGCGGTCGGCCGCGACGGCTGCGTTCTGCATCTCAGCGAACATCATGGCGACGGTGCACCCGGCATCGCCCTGCGCATCGAGGTCGAGGACATCACGGCTCTTCATGGCGAACTGATCGGCAAAAACTACCGCTTCGCCCGGCTAGGCGTGGAAGAGACGCCTTGGAAGACCCGCGAGATATCGGTCGCCGATCCGTTCGGCAACAGGCTGCATTTCTACGAGGATGCCGCCGGCTGACTGAGCCTGTTGACGAAGGCTTCGCGGATAGCATCCTGCATGCCGTCGATCGCCTCGCCTGACGCATTCGGGTTGCGGTGCATCACCACGTTCGAGGAATCGATGGCGCCGAATCCGTCTGCCGTGGTCAGTTCACGACAGCCGTCCGGAATGTTGCTTCGCGAAATCGGCGCGATCGCCAGTCCGGAGGTGACGGCGAGCTTGAGGCCGCCGGTGGTGTCGCTGGTATAGGCGACACGATAGGCAAGATCGCGCTGCTCCAGTGATTTGATGGCAAAGTCCTTGCACCAGCCGGCCCGGTTGTAGAGCGCGATCGGCACCGGCTGTTCCTCATGCATGTGATGCAGGGTCGACGTCACCCACACGGTCGGGTCGTGCATCAGCACTTCGCCGCCGGCAGGATCCTGCCATTCGAACACCACGCACAGATCGAGCTCGCCGGCGGCGAGCGCCGCCATCTGTGCCCCGGAATGGGCATAGCGCACAGTGACTTCGACCTGCGTATGACGCTTCGAGAAGGCGCCAAGAGCGCGCGACAGGATGGCGTGGCCATATTCCTCCGGAATGCCGATGCGAACCGGACCGCCAAGCGGCGCTGCCGCCATCGATGCCGACGTCTCGTCGAGCAGCGAGACAATGCGGCGGGCGTTGACGATGAGTTCGCCGCCGCGCCGCGTCAACGCGACGCCGCGCGAACCGCGCTCGAACAGGCTGGCGCCGATCAGCTCTTCGAGCTTCTTCATCTGCATCGACACCGCGGATTGGGTGCGGCCGGCCTGCTCCGCCGCCTTGGTGAAATTGCCGGTCTCGGCAATCGCCACGAAGGTGCGCAGGAGGTCGCTGTCGAGGGTCGGCCGCATGAAACCCGCCATAAGAGAATTTGATTGCTGGCATCATTCCAATTCGTTTGCAACATGTCAAACGGCGGACGATAGTGGCCTCACCCATTGGATATGCGGCTGCGAAATCAGCCGCGGACCAATCAAGAGTCCTCACTCGTGCCCGCTGCCCGAAACGGTGGCGGGTTCTTTTTACCCGCAAGCGGCAGCTTCGGATCGTACGCGCAGGAGCCTGGATGCAGATGCAGAATCGGATGGTGGGCGGCATCCTGAGCCTGTGCCTCGGCGTGCTGGTCTTTTCGCTGCAGGATCCGCTCGTCAAAGCCGTGTCGAGCGGCTATCCAGTGACCGAGGTGATGGCGATCCGCTCGATCGTCGCCCTGCCGATCCTGATCGTTCTGGTCCATGCCGATGTCGGCTTGCGGGCGATCCTGTCGAAGCGATTCGGCATGCTGACGGTGCGCGCCTTCATTCAGTTCACCTCCTATACGATGTACTACCTAGCCATCGCTGCCTTGCCGCTTGCCGATGCGGTGGCGCTTTATTTCATGGCGCCGCTGTTCATCATGGTGCTGGCCGGGCCGTATCTTGGCGAGCGCGTCTCCTGGCAGACACTGGCAACCGTGCTGATCGGCTTGTTCGGCGTCCTCGTGATGCTGCGTCCCGGCGCAGGACTGTTCGACTGGGCAGCGCTGCTGTCGCTGGGCTCGGCGGCGCTCTATGGTTTTTCGCAGCTGATGGCCCGCAAGATCGGCGATACTGAATCGTCCACCGTCATGGCCTTCTATCAGAACGGCGCCTATCTGGTCGGCGCCGCCGTGGTTGCCGGGGCGTTTCATCTAGCCGGCATCACCCACGCCGTCCACCCGAGCCTGGAATTCCTGGTAAGGCCATGGCTTTGGCCGACGCTGCCGGATTTTCTCAAGATGGCCGCCTGCGGCTTCGTCGCCTCCGCCGGCATGATCCTGCTGTCGCAGGCCTACCGGATGGCGCAGGCCAACCGCGTTGCCACCTTCGAATACACCGGCATCCTGTGGTCGCCGCTGTGGGGTTTCCTGTTCTTCGCCGAAGTACCGCGGTCGACGACCGTCATCGGGGCCGCCTTGATCATCGGCGCCGGCCTGTTGGCGCTCAACACCGAACGACGCAAGAGCGCAGCCCCCGTGCTCGCTACTGCCGATCCAGCCTGATCAGGCGAAGCAGATCAGCGCCCGTTCGACGCGCGAGCGGATTTCGGCCAGCGTGAAGGGCTTCTGCACGACATCGAGGATGATGCCGTTCAATTCCTCGGCGCGCTCGCGCTGGTCGGCATAGCCGGTCATCAGCACGATCTTGATCGCCGGAAACAGTGCCGCAGCCGCGATCGCCATCTCGATGCCGTCCATCTCCGGCATGCGGATGTCGGAGACGACGAGATCATAGCCGCCACGCGCGGCCTGGATCAGCGAAAGCCCCTGCGCGCCGTCCGCCGCGATATCGATTGTGTGCCCGGCGCGTTCAAGCGCGCGGGCGGCCAGGGTGCGGACGGACTCATCGTCCTCGACGATCAGAAGCTTTGCCATGGCCGGCATATTTGGCCGCCAAAAGTTGACTTTTCCTGAAAGCCCAGAGCAATTCAGGAAAAGTGTGAGACGGTTTTCCCGGGAAAAGTGCAAAGCGCTTTCCCTTGGGAATTGCGTCAAAACAAAAAACTAGAGCGGTTCGGCGTTTTCGTGAAGCGACGACCCGCTCTAAGCGTCAGCAAACCTTTTTGATGCCGCTCAGACATCCCCTTTGACGACACCGACAAACGGCAATTCGCGAAAAGCATGGGCGACATCCATGCCGTAGCCGACGACGAAATAGTCGGGGCAGTCGAAGCCGACATAATCGGCATTGAGCTCGGTCTGGCGGCGCATGCGCTTGTCGAGCAGCACGGCGATCGAACAGCTCTTGGCGCCCCGCGACAACATCAGCTCGCGGGTAAAGCTCAGCGTCTTCCCCGATTCGAGAATGTCGTCGATCAGCAGCACGTCGCGGCCGGCGACCTCATTGTCGATGTCGCGCAGCACCCTCACCTCGCCGCTGCTGGTGCCGGCGCCGTAGCTGGAGATGAAGATGAATTCGACCTCCGGCGACAGGCCGACATCGTGCATGGCCCGGATGAGATCCGCGGCGAAGATGAACGAGCCCTTCAGCACCGAGATCACCAGCAGATCGTGATAATCGTGTCCGGCAATCTCCTTGGCGAGCTCGAGATTGCGCCGCGCGATCGCCGATGCCGAAAACAGAACCTCGATGTCCTTGCCGCGTACGATGGGCATTGATGGTCTTCCCCGGTGATCGCCTATTCGGCGAAAGTGACCGACACGGTCTTCACACCGTTTCTAGGCACGTCGAGCCTGCTGGCAAAGCCGAATCTTTCGCCCGACGCCAGCGAACGGCCGGATGTCCCCAACGTATAGCGGGTGGTCTGCCCGTCATTGCCGGTCACCCGGATTTCAAGCAGCGGCAGCTGCGTCGGTTTCGCACCATCATTGACGGCCTCGCCATCGACGAACAGTGCGGCGTTCGGCCCGGTAGCGTCGACGCGTGACGTGACGCCCGAAATGCTGAGCGCCGACGCCTGCGCGCTGGACAGGAACGGCGCCTGGCGCACCAGCGCGTGCCCACCGGAGACCCAGAACGCGGCCAAGGCAGCGCCGATACCAGCGACCCAGAAGATCGGCCCGCCGCGCGAGGCCGGTAGCCGCTCCGGTGAGGCTTCGGGCTTGCGCAGCATGTCCATGCCTTCGATGGGCGGCGTGACGATCGCGCGCGGCAGCGGCGAAACGCTTTCCACCGCAGGCGCAAGGCGCGGCATCACCACGTAGTGGGCATCGACGATGTCGCCGGCCGAACCACGCATGAACCTGTCCGCTGCGGCAATTGCCGCCGAATCGGTCATGATTTCGCCGGAAACCGGGCGCGCGGTTCGATCGTCAGCCATCATGGCCCCAGCATTGCAGCACGTGTTCGCTTTTCGTTTCTTTTGCGTAAACACAAATGGTTAACGCTTCCCCACCGGAGCCCTCGTGACGAGCCGAAAGAGCCCAGAAATTAACCGCCGGTTAACCATGCCGGCCGATGGTCTTTACCCAGAACAGGCCGGCTCGCCGCCGTGCCGAAATTCAGGTCGTCGAAATTGATTCGTTTCGAAAATGTCGGCCTCCGCTATGGCATGGGTCCGGAAATCCTCCGCGACATCTCCCTGCACATCCCGGAGCGCTCCTTCCAGTTCCTCAGCGGGCCTTCGGGCGCCGGCAAGACGACCTTGCTGCGCTTGCTGTTCATGTCGCTGAAGCCGACGCGCGGGCTGATCACCATCTTCGGCAAGGATCGCTCGCGTATCTCGCGCACCGAGCTGCCGCATCTCAGACGCCGGATCGGCGTGGTGTTCCAGGATTTTCGCCTGCTCGACCACATGACCACTTACGAGAACGTCGCGCTGCCGCTGCGCGTGCGCGGGCGCGAGGAGGCGAGCTACCGCACCGATGTCACCGAGCTGTTGAAGTGGGTCGGGCTGGGCGAGCGCATGCATGTGCTGCCGCCGGTTCTGTCCGGCGGCGAGAAGCAGCGCGCCGCGATCGCGCGGGCGCTGATCGAGCAGCCGGAAATCCTGCTCGCCGACGAACCGACCGGCAATGTCGATCCGCCTCTGGCGCGACGGCTGCTGCGGCTGTTTATCGAGCTCAACCGCCTCGGCACCGCGGTGGTGATCGCCACCCACGACCTTGGCCTGATGGAACAGGTCGACGCGCGCCGCATGATCCTGGCCGGCGGAAGGCTGGACATCTATGACTGAACTGTCCGCCGAACATTTTGTGGAACGGGAGCAGGACGCCGAGGCGACCGAGGCAAAGCCCCGCGCCCAGCGCAGGATGGCGCCGATCGTGCCGGCGCAGAACATCGCCGGCCGGGCACTGGTACTGGTTATCGCCATCATGACCTTCCTGTCCTGCCTGACTTTCGGCGCGGTGACGCTGGTGCGCGACACGGCGTCCGTCTGGGAGAACCAGATTTCACGCGAGGCAACGATCCAGATCAAGCCGGTCGACGGCCTCGACATGGAGGCGGCCCTGACCCAGGCCTCGCAGATCGCCGGCGAATTTCCCGGCGTGAAGGGGACCCGGATCATCGACCGCGAGGCGACCGCGAGGCTCCTGGAGCCCTGGCTGGGCTCGGGCCTCAACATCGACGAATTGCCGGTGCCGCGACTGATCATCGTCACCATCGACGAGAACAGCCCGCCCGATTTCGCCGCCATGCGCGCCGCGATCACGCCGAAACTGCCGAGCGCATCGCTAGACGATCACCGCACCTGGGTTGACCGGCTGGTGGCGATGGCCCGCACGACGGTGACCATCGGCATTGCCGTGCTGGCGCTGATGCTGTCGGCGACCGTGCTGACCGTGGTGTTCGCGACGCGCGGCGCCATGGCCGGCAACGGTCACATCATCGAGGTGCTGCATTTCGTCGGCGCCGAGGCACGCTTCATCGCGCGCGAATTCCGCCGGCATTTCCTGGTCACCGGCATGAAGGGAGCAGCGGCTGGCGGTGCCGCCGCAGTGCTCGTGTTCATCGTCTTTTCCTGGTGGTCGTCGCGCAATATGGCGACGCCGCAGGCCGACCAGGCGACCGCCCTGTTCGGCAATTTCGCCATCGGTTCGGCAGGCTATCTCGGTGTCGTGTTGATGGTGCTGGTGATCGGCGGACTGACGGCTGCCACGTCCCACGCCACCGTGGTTGCCTATCTCAGCGACATCGATGTCCGCCAACCGGATGCAGGCTAATTCATGTCGCCCAAAAGTGGGAACCGGTTTTGGGACAACGCCATGGATAAAACAGGGTGATCACGGATGGAGAATTCACGTAACGCAAAGTGCGTCTTTTACCTACCCAAAGCCGCATTTCAGGATTAACCATATGGCGATGGACGCGCGGGATTCGACCGGTACGGCTGGGCAGATGCCAGTGGTGGTTGCCCGTTCGCATGACCGCCGCGCTGTGAGCCGTCTAAGAGCCGCGTTGCGCCTCTCGGCTCTGTCTCTGCTCATCCTCGCTACGTTGTTTGCCGGCGGTTTCGGCTGGTTCGCCAACAAGGTAAGCCATCTGACGACGCCCGCCAATCCGGCCAGGGCGGACGCGATCATTGTCTTGACCGGCGGCCAGTCCCGCCTCGATGCGGCGATGGATCTGCTGGCGTCCGGCAAGGGCGAACGGCTGCTGATCAGCGGCGTGCACCCTTCGGCCAGCCGTCGCCAGCTGCAGGCAGCGACCGGCGGCGACAAGAAGCTGTTTTCCTGTTGCGTCGACATCGACCGCGCCGCGCTCGATACGATCGGCAATGCGGAGGAAAGCGCCAAATGGGTCGAGAGCCACGCCTATGGCACGGTGATCCTCGTCACCAACAATTATCACATGCCCCGCAGCCTGCTGGAAATGGGCAGGCTGCTGCATGGCGCCAAGCTCGAGCCCTATCCGGTGGTCAATTCTAACCTCGACAATGGCGGCTGGCTGACCAAGCCGCGGGCATTGCGCGTGCTGTTCACCGAATACAACAAATATCTGCTGGCGCTGGCGCGCGGCATCGTGCCGGTCAAGCCGACGCCTAACGGCATCGCACTGGCCGAAACCGCGGCCGGCGGCTGATTATTCCCCTGCGGCCGCGCCCGAATTTCCCCTGAGCCGTGCGATCTCCTGCTCAAGGCGTTCGATACGCTTGTCCCGCTCTTCGAGTGCCGCCGCCACGTCGGCCGCCTCGAACCGTTGCGGGATATGCTGCGGGCAATTGGCATCCCAGGCCGAGACCGTGAACAGGATGACCTGCTCGGGGCGCGCCTTGTAGTCTTGCGGCATCAGTTTCGCCATCAACTCGGCGTCACTCTCGACGACCCGCGCCGTGCCCCAGATCTTGATGCGCTGGCGGTGCATATAGTCGATCAGGAACAGGAACGCCCTTGGATTGTCGGCCAGATTGCCCTGCGTGATGAACTGCCGGTTGCCGGCAAAATCCGCGAAGCCGATCGTGTGTTCATCCAGCACCTTGAGGAAGCCGGCGGGTCCGCCGCGATGCTGGATGTAGGGCTGGCCATCGCCATTGGCCGTCGACAGGAAAACGCTGGTCTGCATCTCGATGAAGGCGGCAAGGTCAGGGGTGATGACAGCTTGCCAGCCGCCACGCTCCTCGACGCGGGCATAGGACTGACGCGAGCCCTTGCGTGCCTGGATCGCCTTGACGGTCGGCGTGAAGGCGACGTCGCTGGTGAAAGCATGCGCGTTCATCGAAAGCCTCCTGGAATTGCTCTAAAGCCCGAGTTCCGACAGTGTTGGGTGATCGTCCGGCCGCCGGCCGAGCGGCCAGTGATATTTGCGGTCAGCCTCGCCGATCGGCAGGTCGTTGATGCTGGCGATGCGCAGGCGCATCAGTCCATGTTCGTCGAATTCCCAGTTCTCGTTGCCGTAGCTGCGGAACCATGAACCGCTGTCGTCGTGCCATTCATAGGCGAAGCGCACGGCGATGCGGTTGCCGTGGAAGGCCCAGACCTCCTTGATCAGACGATAGTCAAGCTCGCGGCTCCATTTGCGTGTCAGGAACGCCTGGATGGCATCGCGCCCTTGCAGGAATTCGGCCCGGTTGCGCCAGCGACTGTCCATTGTGTAGGCAAGCGCGACCCGTGCCGGATCACGGGAGTTCCAGGCGTCCTCGGCCATGCGCGCCTTTTGCGCTGATGTCTCTGCGGTGAAGGGCGGCAGTGGCGGCCGGGCTTCGGACATGGCAACTCCTTTGCGAGGCCATGCTGCAGGCAGGCCGATACCCAATATAAAGCCTTCCATCCTTCCAATGCAGATGGCATATTTGCAACTCATCCTTCCATTTTCCGGAAGAAGTTATGGATCGTCTCGAAGCCATGTCGCTCTTTGTCGCCGCGGTGGAGGCCGGCAGCCTTTCCGCGGCCAGCCGCCGTTTCGGCATTCCGCTGGCGACGGTCAGCCGCAAGATTTCCGATCTCGAGCGCCATCTGAACACACGTCTCCTGAATCGCTCGACGCGACGGCTGACACCGACCGATGCCGGCCAGACCTATCTTGCCGCCTGCCGCCGCATCCTCGACGACGTCGGCGAGGCCGAACGCACGGCAGCCGGCGAATACAGTGCTCCGACCGGCGAACTGGCCATCACCGCGCCGGTCGTCTTTGGCCGCCTGCACGTGCTGCCGGTCGTCACCGGCTTTCTCGCAGCCTATCCCGACGTGGACATCCGCCTGATATTGGCAGACCGCATAACCCAGCTGGTCGAGGACCATTTCGACCTCGCCATCCGCATCGGCCGGTTGCCCGATTCGAGCCTGGTCGCCATGGGCGTCGGCGCGATCCGCCGCGTCGTTTGCGCCAGCCCCGCCTATCTGGCTGAACACGGCACGCCGATCACCCCGGAAGATCTGGAAACACACGATTGCATCACCTTTGAGGGACTTGCTTCCGCCGCCACCTGGAGCTTCATCAAGGGCAAGGCAGAAATCCCGGTTCAGGTCCATTCACGGCTTCAGGTCAACACCGCCGAAGCGGCCATCGATGCGGCGATTGCCGGCGTCGGGCTCACAAAAGTGCTCTCCTACCAGATCGAGGCCGCGCTGCGGTCCGGCATGCTGCGCGTCCTGCTGGAGGAGTTCGAGCCAAATCCATGGCCGGTAAGCCTGGTGCATGCGGGCCATGGCCTGCTGCCGGTGAAGCTGCGTGCCTTCCTCGATTTTGCCGGCCCGCGCCTGAAGGAGCGGCTGGCGCGGCTGAAGTAGCGGAACCGGGTCTCCCCAATCGGCGACCGCTTTCTTCGTCGGTCAAGGCGCCCTGCGGCCATTTCCTTTTTCCCCGCGCTTGGTGTAACCAACGCTCACCTCCTCACCGGGCCTCCCCCATGCTCTATGCCAGATCGCTGACGTTCAATTTCGTCTTCTACGTCAACCTGATCGTCCAGATGATCCTCTGGACCCCCTATTATTTCCTGTCGCCCCGTCACCGCGCCTGGTTCGTGCCGAAATTCTGGTCGCGCACCTCGATGTGGCTCTTCGACAAGATCGCTGGAACGAAGAGCGACATCACTGGCCAGGAAAACCTGCCAGCAGGCTCGTTCATCCTGGCGCCCAAGCACCAGTCGTTCTGGGACGCGATCGCCTTCTTCCCCTTCCTCCAGGACCCGCTCTACATCTTGAAACGAGAGCTGACCTGGATCCCGTTCTTCGGCTGGTACATCATGAAGATGCGGATGATCCCGGTTCACCGCGGCAGCCGCTCGAAGGCGCTGAAGGCCGTGGTCGCCGCGACCAAGGAGGAGATGGCGCGCAACCCTCGCCAGCTGATCATCTATCCCGAGGGCACACGCCGGGCACCGGGCGACGAACCGGCCTACAAATACGGCATCGTCGAAATCTATGCGCAGCTTGGCGTTCCGGTGGTGCCGGTTGCCCATGTCGCCGGCCTGTACTGGCCGCGCCGGAAATTCCTGCGCTACCCCGGCACCATCAAGGCACGCTTCCTGCCGCCGATCCCGCCCGGCTTGAGCAAGGACGAATTCATGGCCCGGCTGATCGGCGAGACCGAGGCTGCCTGCGACCAATTCCTGATTGATGTGGCGCGCGGTCCGAGCCCGCCTGCCTTGCCTCCGACAGCGGTGAAAAGGCTGCAAGAGCTGGACGCGGCTGAAAGAACCAAAGCCTGAATCGGAAGTCTCCGGCCGACAGTTCTCAACCGAACACGGCCGGCGTGGTGGTCAACACCAGCGTCGCGGCAAAGACCAGATTGATGATCCGCGAGGCCGCCGGCCGGCGCAGGAAGCGCGCGAACGATGCTCCCACGACAAGCCACAGAGCATGGATGGCAACGATCATCAGGGCGAGAGCCGTCAGCTTCAGCCATGGACCAAGCTCAGTGGCGCCCTGTTTGGACGAAGCACCGGCGAACACGGCGGCGATCGCCACATAGGCCTTTGGATTGGCGACCGCGAGAAGGAATCCAGCCAGCCATGTTGGACACGAAGCCTCGGCGCCGCGTGCTGCCATGGGCGGCGCCGTGGCGATCTTGAAGGCGAGATAGAGGATGTAGGCCGCGGAAGCGAAAGCCAGCAACGGCGCCAGCCTCGGCATCGCGGTGAGCACCGCCACGACCCCGGTCGCGACAACCAGAAGCACGGCGATCGTGCCCAGTATGATTCCCCAGGCATAACCCAGCGAGCGGCGCAAACCGAAGGCAGCGCCATCGGCGGTAACGCTTATCGTCGCCGGTCCCGGGCTGCCCATGATCACCAGGGCGGCAAGCATCAGCGCGAGAAGTTGTCCCCAAAAATCCGGCTGCGAAAGAAGCGGCTCAGCCATTTTATCCTCTGTCCTGCCTTGCGCGAGGAGACGGTATGGCAGGACCAGAGGGGCGTCTTGGACGTTCGTGCGAGGCGTGGCGCCTGAAGCTTCAGCCGCTCGCTCTGTCGAGTTCGGCCATGTCGTCGGCGGTCAGTTTCAGCGACGCTGCCCTGATCAGGCTGTCCATCTGTTCAGGCTTGGTGGCGCTGGCGATCGGCGCGGTGACGCCCGGCCGAGCGATAACCCAGGCAAGCGCCACTTCCGCCTGCTTGGCCGAATGCCTTGATGAAACCGCGTCGAGTGCCGCAAGGATGCGCATGCCGCGCGCATTGAGATAGTCCTTCACCCCGCCGCCACGCGGGCTTTGACCGAGATCGGCTTCGCTGCGGTATTTGCCGCTGAGGAAACCCTTGGCCAGGCTGAAATAGGTGATGACGCCGATGTCCTCGGCCACGGATAGATCGCGCAACGGCCCATCGAAGGACGAGCGATCGTAAAGATTGTATTCCGGCTGCAGCACCTCGTAGCGCGGCAGGCTGCGCAAGCTCGCCACATCGAGTGCGGCACGCAACTGGCCGGCGTCGAGATTCGAACAGCCGGCATAGCGGATTTTGCCCTTGGCGAGCAGCTTCTCGTAGGCGCCAAGCGTTTCTTCATAGGGCGTTGCAGGGTCCGGCCAATGCGACAGATAGAGATCGATAAACTCGGTCTGCAGCCGCTTCAGCGATGCATCGACGGCCTTTTCGATGTATGCGGCGGACAGGTCCTTGTGCCCCTGCCCCATATCCGAACCGACCTTGGTGATCACCACGACCTTGTCGCGATTGCCACGGTCTTTCATCCATTTGCCGATGATGTTTTCCGATTCACCGCCTTTGTGGCCGGGAACCCAGCGCGAATAGGCATCCGCCGTATCGATGGCGTTGAGGCCGGCGCCGACGAAGCGGTCGAGCAGGTCGAACGAGGTTTTCTCGTCGGCGGTCCAGCCGAAGACGTTGCCGCCCAGAACCAGCGGCGCGATGGACAGGTCGGTGCGACCGAGACGACGTTTCTGCAAGGCGTATCTCCGGGATGATTGGGGCGGGCAAATGGCGCCCGCGGGCTGAGAGTCGGAGCCTAACCTAGGTCTTGCCTGAACGAGGTCAAAGGCCTGGCCGCCTTTTTCCGCAGAGCCAGCTTCACAAAGGCGCGACCTGCCTGGCGACATCCTCCAGCCAGTGGTCGCGGATGCCCAACGCCTCGAGATGCTCAAGCGTGCTCAGCACATAGTCCTCGTTGTTGCCGGACTGGCCGACCGCGCCGCGCACCACGGCCGCCGCATCCGCCGCGTCGAGCGCTCCGGCATATTGCTCGTGGTGGCGGTCGACAATGTAGACCACCGCGTCGACCGTACCGCCCCCGTCGAGGCGAATCTTGAGCATGCGCTCCAGATAGACATTGGTGACCAGTTCGCGCTCGCGAAGATAGGCCATGACCTCGTCGTGCAAGTCGCCGGGAACGCGGAATGCGAGGCCGACGCAGGACCCGCCACGGTCGAGGCCGAGCACCAGCCCCGGCCGCTCGCGCGTTCCGCGATGCACGAAGGAATAGACGCAGAGCGAGCGCCGGTAGCCATGCAGGCGGGCACGCTGTGTTTCGACATGCGCGAATCCCGGCCGCCAGATCAGCGAGCCATAGCCAAACACCCAAAAATCGCCCATATCGCCGCGCCTGATTGCAAAAGATGCCAACACCGAACCGGACCGGTGTTTTTTCCGCCCGTCCCGTCTAACTATTCGTCTGTCTACCTGGCGGAATCGCCTACCCGTCCGCAACACCCATGCGTTAACGAGAGCCAAAGCATGACGTCAAGTGACGAACGCCAGCCGAACAAACGTCGCCGTGTGGTCTGGCTTGCAGCATTCATCGTCGTGCTGTTCGCCCTCTACAGCGGCGGCTGGTTCTATCTGGCTGACCGCGTCAGGAGCGAAGCCGACAAGGCGGTTGCCACGCTCAACAAGAATGGCGTCGAGGCCGGCTGCGGCAATCTCCAGGTCAGCGGCTATCCCTTGAGCTTTACCGTCTCCTGCGACAACCTCGCCTATGAGGACGATGCCAAGAACATTGCGGCTTCAGCCGGCAGTTTCAACGCAGCCGCCCAGATCATCCAGCCTCTGTCGCCGGTTGCCAATCTGCGCGGCCCGCTCAGGACCTCCGTTCCGGACATGGTGCCGCTGTGGATAGACTGGGACAATCTGCAGGCCAATTTCAAATTGTGGTGGCCGCTGCCGCAGCGGATTTCGCTGGAGGCAGAGGGCCTTTCCGGCCAGACCGACCCGGCCGACGACACCGATCCGGTGCAACTGTTCAGCGCCGGCAAGGCATCGGGTCAGTTGCAGCCCAACGGTGAGGATATCGACTATCTCGGCAGTTTCGGCGATCTCGAGATCGACCCCGACGCAATTGGCGGGCGCGTGCTTCCGGCGCTCGATGCCAGTGGCGACGTCACGCTGAAGAACGGTGTCGCGTTGATCGGCACGCAGGTGAAGAGCCTTCGTGGCCAGGCGATCGAAATCCGCAACCTCGACCTGTCGTCGGGGACGGCGCGCGTCACCGTTTCGGGACCGCTCTCGGTCGATGCCGAGGGCCTGATCAACGCCAATCTGATGATCAGGCTGAAGGACCCGAAGGCGGTGGCGGCCATTCTCGGCGCCGCCATACCCGAGCAGAAAAGCCAGATCGAGCAGGGCTTTGCTGCCCTGGCGGTGCTCGGCAACGAACCGTCGATGCCGCTGAAGGTGGTCAGGGGCAAGGCCTCGCTCGGCTTCATTCCGCTGGGCAAGATCAAGCCGGTGGAATAGCGCTGCGATGGCAAGACCCGTGAAGCTGCTGAGCGTTGGCGCTTTGACGCTGGACACCATCCTGCGCGTCGAGACGCTGCCCGTGCATCAAGGCAAGTTCATTGCCTCCGACGGCGTCCAGATCGCCTCGGGCATGGCCACGAGTGCTGCCTGCGCCGCGCATCGCCTGGGGGCCGAGGTATCGCTGTGGGCGAGCGCGGGTGACGATGCCGTCGCCGACCAGCTCATCGCCGTCATCGAGGCCGAAGGCGTCGATTGCACCTTTGTGCGCCGCGTCAGAGGCGCCCGCTCGGCGCTGGCCTCGATCCTGGTCGACGCGTATGGCGAGCGCATCATCGTGCCGTTCTATGACGGGCTTGCCCAGGCCGATCCCGAAGCCTTGCCGGTCGCCGACCTCACGGCATTCGACGCCGTACTGGTCGATGTCCGCTGGCCAGGTGCGGCAGCCCTTGCCCTGAGAGCGGCGCGCGCCCTCGGCCGGCCGGCAATCCTCGATGCCGATACCGCACCGTTGCAGATCCTGGAACAGCTGTTGCCGCTCGCCACGCACATCGTCGCTTCGGAAACGGCGGCGCGCATTGTCTGCGGCCAGGCGCTCGATCCAGAAACGGCTTGCGCCGATCTCGCCAGCCGCACCGACGCTTTTGTCGCAGTGACAGGCGGCGCGGCGGGCAGTTGGTGGCACGACCGTCGCGCAGGCTGCGTGCGCCATGTCGCGGCACCGAAGATCAAGGCGATCGACACATTGGCCGCCGGCGATGTCTTTCACGGCGCCTTCGCCGTCGGGCTGGCGGAAGCCATGCCGGTCGAGCAGGCTTTGCGCTTTGCCAGTGCGGCCGCCGCGCTCAAATGCCTGCGCTTCGGCGGCAGGCTTGGTGCGCCGAACCGGGCCGAGACGCTGGCCATGGTTGCGCAGACCTGGCCAGCCTGAAACTGACTTAGCCCTTCGCGGGATGCTCGACGGCCTGGCGACCGAAATCGGGCACGTCGATGTCCTGGCCGGCCTCGATGATCGAGCGGCGCACAGCGCGGGTGCGGGTGAACAGGTCGAAGAGTTTTTCGCCGTCCCCCCAGCGGATCGCGCGTTGCAGGGACGCCAGATCTTCCGAGAACCGCGCCAGCATTTCGAGGATGGCGTCCTTGTTGTGCAGGCACACATCCCGCCACATGGTCGGATCGGAAGCGGCAAGACGCGTGAAGTCGCGGAAGCCGGAAGCCGAATATTTGATCACTTCGGACTTGGTCACCGACTGCAGATCGTCGGCGGTGCCGACGATGTTGTAGGCGATGATGTGCGGCAGGTGCGAGACGATGGCCAGCGTCATGTCGTGATGCTGCGGGTCCATGGTATCGATGTTGGCGCCGCAGCGGCGCCAGAACTCCGACAGCCGCTCCAGCGCGTCCGCGTCGGTATCGGGCAGCGGCGTGAAGATGCACCAGCGATTGTCGAACAGGTCGGCGAAGCCGGCGTCGGGGCCGGATTTTTCCGTGCCCGCCAGCGGGTGGCCGGGAATGAAATGGACGCCTTCAGGGACATAAGGCTGCATCTGCGCGATGACAGACGCCTTGGTCGAGCCGACATCGGTGAGGATCGCGCCCTTCTTCAGCGCCGGCGCGATTTCCTCGGCCACCGCGCCGGATGAGCCGACCGGCACCGAAATGACGACTAGGTCGGCATCGCGGACCGCCTCTTTCGCATCGGTGGTATAGCTATCGCCGAGCCCGAGTTCCTCGGCTCGCGCCAGCGTCGCCGCACTGCGCGTTGATATGGCCACGTGACGGGCCAGCCCCTCGCGGCGGATGACGCGGGCCAGCGACGAGCCGATCAGGCCGATGCCGACCAGCGCGATCTTTTCAAACATCGGTGATGTCATGGCGTTCTAGCTTTTCAGAAATGTCGTGAGAGCGGCGACAACGCCGCGATTGGCTTCTTCGGTGCCGACGGTCATGCGCAACGCGTTGGGAAAGCCATAGCCCGAAACGCGCCGCAATATATAGCCGCGCGCCGTCAGATAGTCGTCCGCCGCCGCCGCCGAATGCTTCTGATCGTCAGGAAAATGAACGAGGACGAAATTGCCGACGCTCGGCGTTACCCGCAGCCCGAGCTTTGTGAATTCCTCGCTCAGCCAGGCCAGCCAGGTCTCGTTGTGCGCCACGCTGCGCTCGACATGGGCGCGGTCGCGGATGGCTGCGATACCGGCCTCGATCGCCGTCGCATTGACGTTGAAGGGACCCCGCACGCGGTTGATGGCGTCGACGATATGCATCGGCGCATACATCCAGCCGATCCGCGCTCCGCCGAGGCCGATCTTGGAGAAGGTACGGGTCATCACCACGTTCTGGGCAGCACCGACCAGCTCGATGCCGGCCTCATAGTCGTTGCGGCGGACATATTCGGCATAGGCCGCGTCTAGCACCAGAAGCACGTGCCTGGGCAGGCCGGCATGCAGGCGGCGCACCTCCTGGAAAGGCACATAGGTGCCGGTCGGATTGTTGGGATTGGCCAGGAACACGATCTTGGTGCGCGGCGTGACGGCTGCGAGGATGGCGTCGATATCGGCGCGCTCGTCTCTTTCCTTGATCGTCACCGGAACGGCACCTGCCGACTGGATGTAGATCTTGTAGACCATGAAGGCGTGTTCGGTGATGACAGCCTCGTCGCCGGGCGCCAGATAAGTCTGCGCCAGCAGGCCGAGGATCTCGTCGGAGCCGTTGGAGCAAATGATGTTCTGCGGGTTGAGACCATGCACCTCGGCGATCGCTTCGCGCAGCCGCCTGGCGGTGCCATCTGGATAGACGTCGAGCTTTCCGGCAATCTCGCGCGCGGCTTCGATCGCTTTCGGCGAGGGCCCTAGCGGATTCTCGTTCGAGGACAGCTTGTGAACCTTGGCGACGCCCGCGGGCGCCGTGCTCTTGCCCGGCACATAGGCGTCTATGTCCATGATGCCCGCGCGCGGGGTTGGACGTGCCTGGTCCGGTGTCTGGCTCATGTCGCAAAATCCGTCGAGAACGCTTCCTGAGGGAAGCCGCAGCGGAAATACAAGCCGTGGCCTGCAATGTCGAGAGGCGACAGCCACCGCCCAAGGCTGGCCGTTGACGCCGGCGCGCCACAGCCCTAGAAGGGGAGCGGACTTCCGTGGTGATTTGGCCGGTCGGCTTGCAGCCACGTTAAACAACTTGCTAAAGGGCCGTTTGCATCCTGTAACCGGCTTTGCAACCGCAATGCCGGTTTTTTGTTGTCCGCGCCGGCCGGACACCCGGATCGGCATCGACTTTCGACAAGCGCGATGCGTGGGCTCAAAGTGTGAGATGGATGTCATGGCCGTTCTGCGTGCCCGCAAAACCAACAACGAGGTCGACCAACCGTCGAGCCCGGTTTTGCGTTTTGGATCCGACAAGCCGCTCAAGCTGGACGCCGGCACGCTGCTGTCACCGTTCCAGATCGCCTACCAGACCTACGGCACGCTGAACGATGCCCGCTCCAACGCCATCCTCGTCTGCCATGCACTGACCGGAGACCAGCACGTCGCCAGCACCAATCCGGTGACCGGCAAGCCTGGCTGGTGGGAAGTGTTGATCGGCCCCGGCAAGATCATCGACACCAATCGCTTCTTCGTCATCTGCTCCAACGTCATCGGTGGTTGCCTTGGGTCCACCGGTCCGGCCTCGACCAATCCCGCCACCGACAAGCCCTATGGGCTTGACCTGCCCATTATCACCATCCGCGACATGGTGCGGGCGCAGCAGATGCTGATTGACCATTTCGGCATCGAAAAGCTGTTCTGCGTGCTCGGCGGCTCTATGGGCGGCATGCAGGTGCTGGAATGGGCATCGAGCTATCCGGAGCGCGTCTTCTCGGCGCTGCCGATCGCCACCGGCGCGCGCCATTCCTCGCAGAACATCGCCTTTCATGAGGTTGGCCGCCAGGCTGTCATGGCCGATCCGGACTGGCATGGCGGCAAATATTTCGAGCACGGCAAACGCCCGGAAAAAGGCCTGGCGGTGGCGCGCATGGCCGCCCACATCACTTACCTGTCGGAAGCCGCCCTGCACCGCAAGTTCGGCCGCAATCTGCAGGATCGCGAGGCGCTGACCTTCGGCTTCGACGCCGACTTCCAGATCGAAAGCTATCTGCGCCACCAGGGCATGACCTTCGTCGATCGCTTCGACGCCAATTCCTACCTCTACATGACGCGGTCGATGGACTATTTCGACCTTGCCGCCGACCATGGCGGCCGGTTGGCCGATGCCTTCGCCGGAACGAAAACCCGCTTCTGCCTGGTGTCTTTCACCTCGGACTGGCTGTTTCCGACCGAGGAGAGCCGCTCGATCGTGCATGCGCTCAACGCCGCCGGCGCATCGGTATCCTTCGTCGAGATCGAAACCGACCGCGGCCACGACGCATTCCTGCTCGACGAGCCGGAACTGTTTGCCGCCATAAACGGCTTCATCGGCTCGGCGGCCCGGGCGAGAGGGCTCAGCGCATGACCCCGAAAAATTGCAGGCTTTTCGGATCGGGATCGTGCGCCAGGCAGGGGGCGAAGCCATGAGCGTCAACCGCGACCAGCGCGTCGACCTCGAGGTCGTCGCCAACCTCATCCCGCCACAGTCGCGCGTGCTCGATGTCGGCTCGGGCGACGGCTCGCTGCTCGAATTGCTGCAGGACACCAAGCAGGTCGACGGCCGTGGGCTCGAGCTGTCGCAGCGCGGCGTCAACGAATGCGTGGCGCGCGGCCTCTCGGTCATCCAGGGCGATGCCGACAAGGATCTCGAATTCTATCCCGACAAGGGCTTTGACTTCGTCGTCCTGTCACAGACGCTGCAGGCCACCCGCAACCCGAAGCTGGTGCTCGACGAACTGCTCAGGATCGGCAACCGCGCCATCGTCTCCTTCCCCAATTTCGGCCATTGGCGGGTGCGCCTGTCGCTGTTCGTCAACGGCCGCATGCCGGTGACCAAGGACCTGCCCTATTCCTGGTACGACACGCCCAACATCCACTTCTGCACCATCCGCGATTTCGTCAATCTGTGCGACGAACTCGGCGCGACAGTCGAGAAGGCAACCGCCCTCGACGCTGCCGGGCAGAAGATCGGCCTGTCGATGCCGTGGTGGTTCTGGAACTTCTTCGGCCAGCAGGCAGTGTTCTTGCTGAAACGGTAATATTGATCGCCATGTATCTCTTTCGTAGGCGCCCTCTGCCAGTTGAAATCCCACCGGACATGCGGGCTGGGTTGAAAGCCGGAATTCTCATCTGCACCTCACCGCGCAGCGGCAGCAACCACCTAGCCGGATTGATGGCAGCCACCGGGCTTGGCAACCCACTCGAGTGGTTCGGGGGCCGCCGTGTTCTAGAAATGCCGAACTATCCCCGCGACCCCCGTGCCCAGGTTTTGCGTGCACTGAAGGACGGGCGGTCTCCCTCCGGGATTTACGCGGTCAAACTGTTTGCCAGCCAGTTTTCACAGGTTGCCAAAACCGTGGATCTCCCCGCAAGCCTTCCAAAGCTGCGCTATATGCGGTTGACGCGTGGGGACCTCGTTGGTCAAGCAGTTTCGTGGACCCGCGCTCGTCAGAGTGGTCGGTTCCGCTCTACCGAGGCCGATCAGAAGAGACCATGCTACGACGGCAAAGCAATCGCGGACTCGCTTGAAAAAATCATCCTGGAAAATCTGGCCTGGGATGTCTGGTTTGCAAAAAACGGATTGTCCTTCCTATCACTGACATACGAAGAACTCCTTGAACATCCACGGACCTGCCTTGAAAGGGCTGCATCTCTGGTCGACGCCAAGCTTGTCTTGAAACCCGGGTCTGATCTCGATTCGGGCCTCGATATTCAACGAGACACCATCAATGAGGAGTGGAGAGAGCGGTTCTTGGCGGAATATTCTGACACGTCGAACTTCCATGCCAACAATTGCCGTCGCGGTTTTCTTAAAAAGAGGAGCTCAAGGTTCTCGATCTGATCGAACGGCATTGTACGAGAACACGAAGCATCCAGGGGCGCCAGAGATGCGATGTTATTGATCAAAGCGCATCGCCGTCCATGGCGATCACGAGCACAAATTCTTATTGCACGCTGGTTTGACAGCCCGCCGAGAGCGTTATAGCCACATCGGCACTAATAACTTGATCGGTTCAGATATGGCTCAAGAGCGTCCAACGTATTCACTCGTCGTCGAAATGGAGAATGCAAAATCGATCGACTGGGACGAGATCGGCGTTGGGATGAAGGCCTTGGCTCGGGAAATCACATCGGTTTCAGCAACCGGTTTAGTGCGACCAAGGATCGTTATTTCTCACGGGGGAGCAGAGTCGGACGAGGATGCGTTGCGTCGTGAGATTTCGAATGAGGCCCCGCAGCTCGGTCAGGTTGCCGAACTCGTCTTCACGGCTTTCCCTGGCGGCCGATATTACGACCTGAAGAACAACGGCATGCTGGCATCGGACGGAGATATCGTCATCTTTATGGATTCCGACGTGGTCGCGGAACCAGGATGGCTACCAGGACTGCTTGAGCCCTTTGAAAACTCTGAAGTTATCTGCGCAAACGGATATACATACCTCTCATACGACGATTTCTTTTCAAGAACGTTTGCGTTGATCTGGTTTTTCCCGATGGCCCGTGGAGACGGGCGATTTGCCTCGAAGCGAGCGATCAACGCTAACAATGTAGCGTTTCGACGCGAGTGGATCGTCAGCCATCCTTTTCCAAAACATAACGGCTTCAAGGTTTCCTGCACTTTGCTGATGCGCGAACTGCTGCGGGAGGGCCACAAAATTCATAATGTCGACGCACGCGTTTATCACTATTCGCCGCGGGGCTGGCGGTTCTTTTACTGGCGCGCCCTGGTTACAGGTCGCGACGCCGACCGGAAGTTCGTTGCGCTCAATTCGCCGAGCCGCGCGCGACGGATAGTCAAGTCTTTCAGCCGGTGGCTCACCATGTCATGGCGCACGACACGACGGATCGTAGGCCATGCCCGGGAAACGGGGATGCCGCTTTGGCAGGTTCCCTTTTCTCTGATTGTCGGTCAGGCATTTTATGGTTTGGCGTTTTGGGGCCAGTTCAGTTTTGCGACTGGCATGGTTCGTGACAAAATTGAAACTGTGCCCGACTATGTTGGGCACAGCTAGACGCTTTACCGCCATTCCTTGAACCGCGGTTCAGCGTCCAATTGATCCTTGACCCGTCGATTGTTCCAGAACATCCGTGGCCTTGTGCGGATGTTCGACGCCGTCGACGAACACGACATCGGCCTCCGAATTGTCCGTGCGCAGCGCCAGTATCGCCCGGTAGGCGGGCGAATTGTACCAGCCACGCACATGCTGCCTGTCGGGAAATTCTATGATGATCAGATGGCCAGGCCAGTCGTTCTCGATCACCTCCACATCGCCGCCATGAACCAGAAAACGGCCGCCGAAAGGTTCCAGCGTGGCATCGATCTTGTGCAGATATTCGACGATCTGCGGACCCATTGCGGCTTGGCGCATATGGGCGACGGCGTAAGCGGCCATGACTGGACTCCCTTGTCATCGAAGCCGAGTTGCCGGCCTCGCATGGGCAATCTGACCAAACGCCGAGCGCTAAGCGATTACGTCTGAGGTAATGAGATGTATGCTACCTGTCATGATGGGTTGCTTCCATGGTGATTCGCAATGCTATGTGCGGCGGTGCTGTTGCAATTGGAACGCTAGCAGCGGGGATTCGTTGTCTCGCGCGGATTGAGTACCGGCACGGTGGGTGACAGGGGCAGTCGTTTTTTGTAGCGTCGCGCCGACTGTGATGCGGTGTAGAGGAAGGGAAGTCCAATCCATTCGACCGTTCTGAAAATCGAAAAGTCCTGGACAGACGCGCAACCCTGCGCAGGAAACAGCTGACAGACATGGCCGGGATCCAACCGACACCTCTCATCACGGTCATTACGCCGACCCACAACCGACGCGAAACGGTGTTGCGCGCCGTGGAAAGCGTACTCTCCCAGAGCATGTCGAGGCTTGAGCACATTGTCGTCGACGATGGTTCGACCGATGGAACCGAAGCGGCGCTGGCCCGTATCCAGGACCCGCGGCTGATCTATGTCGGGGCGAAATGGCGAGGCGCCAACGCTGCCAGGAATGCCGGCATCGAGCGCGCGCGGGCACCGTTGGTGACGTTCCTCGATTCCGACGACATCTACATGCCGCACCGGCTTGAACGAACCCTGACCTGGTTCGATGAGAATCCTGCACTGCAAGTGCTGATCAGTTCGTTCGTGTCCCTGAAAGGCAATCGCATCACAAACTGCGTCAACCCCGAGGCGTTCGTGAGCCCCGCAATGCTGGAGCGGACGCTGGTTGGGCAGACCATCTTCATTGCCGGCTCCGCGATCACCGCTCGCCGCGAAGCCTTGCTGGCCATCGGCGGCTACGACAGCGACATCACCCGCATGCAGGATCGCGAATTGCTGCTGCGCCTTGCCCGGCGCTTCGGTGCGCAGTTGTCCAGGGATCTGGACTGGACGAAATACAATTCGGAGAACTCGATTTCCGGCCGCCGTGACGGCTATGTCGAGGCCTATGCGAACCTGATGGGCAAACATCCGCATATTGCCCATGCCTACCCGCACATTCCGCCTTACATGATCTCGCGGCAGCTCATCGCCGACATCCTGCGAGGCAGGATACCGGAGGCATTTCAGGGCTACATGGCCAACCGTTCATCCAAAACGCTTGGCTATTCGCTGCCGGAATTGATGCAAGGCTATGTCCACGGCCGGCGCTGGCGCCGCGATCTGTCCAACGAGTTTCGCAATCAATTTGGTGCCCGGCCCGCTTAAACCGAGAGGGATTCCGGGAAATTGTGGAACGGTTTTTCCTCCGGATCGCGTTAACCCCTCTGTCGAGAGCTCAACGGTCAAGTTCGGGAAAATACGGATCCGATAGAAACCGCCTGTCCCGTTCGCCTTGCAGGCAGTCTATCGGCGTCGCCGCGTCGACGGGGATGCTTCCCACCTCGTCCTGAATGCCGCTCACTTCCAGGAGCAGCTTGCGCCGGATGGCTGTCGAAAACTCCGCGGCGGCATAGATAGGCAGCACGAAGGAACCGGGTCCGCCGATCACGCACTGCGCATAATACTGGTCGAGATGGCTGAAGGTGGGCGACGGGCTGATCAGGATCGGCAGGCCGTTGACGACGATGCCTTTGGCAGTCGCCGCATCACGCGTTGCGGTGACCGGCGGCCCGATATTGTTCGGTCCGTCGCCCGAAATGTCGATGACGCTGCGTTCGCCCTGGAAAGACGTGCGGTCGAAAAGCTCGGTGCCGAAGGCCAGCGCGCCGGAAATCGAAGTGCCGCGAAAGCTGCGGAACGGACGAGCCGCGACCTTGTCGGCAAAGCTGTTCGCGCTCTCGGCACTATCGATAATCTGCCAGCTGATGACCGCGTCGTCGCGCACCGTGCCGGCCCATTCGAAATAGGTCAGCGCTATGCGGCCCTTGGCGCCGGCGCGGACAGCCTTGATGAAGTCGGGATGCCGCAGCGCCTCGACATAACCGGCCCGCTGCAGGGCGAACTCCTTCTCGTCCATCGACAGCGAGATGTCGACCGCCAGCACCAGCTCGACGTCGACGGCGAGCGCATCCGGCGGCGAGGCGGCCGGGGCAGCCTGGGCGCAGGCAAGACAGGCAAGCAGGCGCAGAGCATCAAGCATGGCCGTCGCCAAGATGTTTCTCCCAAGGAGCTTCCCTCGCGATCACGGCAAAATAAAGCTTTGCTTCCCCCGCCCGGAAATCAGCTCATTTCTTGCGACGAGCGGCGGCTGGCGGCGGTTCGATCGCGCCGGCTCTGACGCGGGCGGGCTTCAGGGCTGGCGCACCAGAATCCTTGATGATCGTCAACGCGCGCGGGAAGAAGTGGTTGTTGTGCTGGCCGCGCCCGATGTTGAGGATCGCTGTCCCCGGCAAACGCTTATCGAGCATCGACAGCACGCGTCTTAGCGATGGGCCGTCGAACGCATCCAGCGCCTCATCGATGATCACCCATTTCGGCTGCCGCAACGCGAGCCTGGCGAAGGCCAGCGAGCGTTGTTCGTCATCGCCCAACTCATGGTCCCAACGCCCGGCGCGGTCGAGCGACGAGGATAGCCGTCCCAGACCGACCTCGGCCAGCACCGCCGAAATGTCGGCATCGTTCGCCGGCGCGGGCCCGTTCGGGTGATCGAGGACTTCGCGCAACGTGCCGACCGGAAAATAAGGCACGCGCGGCACGAATATGGGGGTTTCTCCCGCCGGCAGGCCGATCTGGCCGCTTCCCCATGGCCACAGGCCGGCAATGGCACGAAAGAACAGCGTCTTGCCCGCACCGGGGTCGCCGGTGATCATGACGCGCTCGCCGGGGCGGATTTCGACATGCGAGTCGGCGAGTCTGGTGCAACCCTCCGGCGAGGTCACTTCGAGCTTCTCGAAAGTCAGGCTGCCATTGACGTTTTGGCCGAAGGCGATGCGCTTTTCCGTGTCGTGCAGCGCATCGGTTTCATCGAGCGCGATGCGGAAATCGGCCACGCGCATCAGCGTGGCGCGCCAATCGGCGATACTGCCGATGTTGTTGATGAACCAGCGCAAGGAGGAGTGGACCTGGTTGAAGGCGCCGACCGCCATCATCAGCCCGCCAAAGCTGATATCACCTGAGAAATAGACCGGCGAAGCGACCAGTATGGGCGCCACGACGGTGATCCAGCCATAGGTGTCGGTCACCCAGGACAGGTTGATCTGGGCGGCGTAGATGCGCCGCATGGCGCCCAGCACCGTGCCGAGATCGAGTTCGAGCCGCCGCCTGGCGTCGGCCTCGCCATGATACAACGCAATGGCATCGACATTCTCGTTGACGCGCACCATCGAGGAGCGCAGCTCGGCTTCGCGTGTATAGCGGTCGCTGTTCAGGCGGATGAGCGGGCGCCCGACCAGCCAGCTCAGCCAGGAGGCGATGCCGGCGTAAAGGATGGCGGCCCAGACCATGTAGCCCGGTATGGCCAGCGAGGTCCCGCCGATGTGGAACACGAAGCCCGAGGACAGCTCCCACAGCACCCCGACGAAGGACACCAGCAGGATGCACGACTGCAGCAGGCCGACGCCGAGATCGGTTGACAGGTCGGACAGATGCGCGGCGTCCTGCTGCATGCGCTGGTCGGGATTGACGCCGATGGCGCCGGCATTGGCCAACCGGAAGGCGCGCGCCGGCCGCATCCACTGATCGATCAGATCCAGCGTCAGCGCCTCGCGCAGTTTGAGCCTGATCATCTGGTTGAGCCAGGTCTGGCCGATATTGAGCACCAGCAGCCCGCCGGCGATCATCGCGAAGACGAGGAGCTGGTGCAGGAAGGCCGCCATGTCGCGGCGCGCAAGCGCATCGTAGAAAGGCTGGTTCCAGCGGTTGAGCAGAACCTGGCCGATCGACGTTGCGATGATCACGGCCATGATGCCGACCGATGTCCACTGCAACCATTTGCGAACCGGCGATCCCGCCAGCGCCCGCCGGATCGTCATCAGCTGATCGCGCAGGCTGCTGGCTTCGACCGCCACGGCAACCGGCTGAACGGCGGCGGCATTGTCCGGTTGATCAGCCATGGCCGAGGTCCTTGCGTCAGTGCTGAAACCGGATGGAGAAACTTGACAGGCGTTCGTATGGGCTGCCGGATAAACTGTCGGTCCGCTTGCGACAGATAGGCAGGGAAACGACGTCAGGCACGCTTGCCGTGATCACGAAGCCGTCACCCGCGCAGCCGAGGGCTCGGCACCGGCTTTGTGACGGCCAAGCCGGGTGGCGCCATGCGGCGACAGCACCGGCACGAAGACGCGGCGCGAGGCGCGCTGGACGACGGGCACGCCTTGATAGAGCCGTTTCTGCGCCTCGACGACGATGACGCCGGAAAAGATCGGCCACAGCCGCCGGCCGGCGCGCTCCAGCACATTGTGGAAGCGCATCATGAAACGGCGCCTCGACGGCGGAAAGAACAGCGCATCGGACCAGGCGGCGGGCGTAAAATTCGCCTCGCGCAGCAATTCGGTTAGCTGGCCGCGCGAAAAGGGCCGGCCATTGCCGAATGGGGTGTGCTCGAAGCGCGCCCAGACACCGCGCCGGTTGGGCACGACGATGACGACCCGGCCAGCCGGCGACAGCACGCGCCAGATCTCGTTCAGCGTCTCACGTGGGTTCTCGACATGTTCGAGCGAATGGACGAGCAGCATGCGGTCGATGCAGGAATCGACCAGCGGCAGTTCCTCGTCGAAGACCAGTGCCGTCGCCGTCGGCCCTGTCGCCGGCCACACCACCGCGCCCTGCGTCGCCGGCATGAAGGCGAAGACCCGCTCGGCGTCGCAGCCGAACCTCTCCAGCCACGGCAAGGTGTAGCCCAGACCAACCAGCCGCTCGTTGGGCACGACCGCCCATATCGACGACAACGCCATGGTGATCGAACGCTCGGCGAAACGGCCGAGTGTTGTCGAATAGAAGGAGCGAAGATCGACGATGTCGGAATGCATGGCAGGGATGTAGCCGCGATATCGGCGGGTTTCAACAACAGGCCGCGACGACCTGCCATTCCGGGAATGTCACTAGACATTGCGGGATGTTGTTCAACGTCCCGGAATGTTGCTCAACATCCAGCATGTCTTCAACATCCAGGATGACATCCACGCGCCGGCGCCCTATGTCTGCGGCCATAAACGGAGAGATGCGATGCCGGTCGAAATCGAACAGTTCATGTGCCGCAGCGACAATTTCGGCGTGCTGGTGCATGATCCCAAAAGCGGCCAGACCGCGATCATCGACGCGCCCGAGGAAGCGCCTATCCTGGCCGCGATAAAGCGCACCGGCTGGACGCCGACGATGATCCTGACCACGCATCATCACATGGATCACGTCGAGGCCAATCTTGCATTGAAGGAGCGCTTCAAGCTGCGCGTCGTCGGCCCGGAAGCGGAAAAGGCCAAGATCCCCGGCATCGACGAGACCGTCGAAGACGGCTCGGTTCTCCATCTTGGCGATGAAAAGATCGAAGTCATCGCCACGCCCGGCCACACCGCCGGCCACGTTTCCTACTATTTGCCGGCTTCGGGTGTGGCGTTCACCGCCGACACGCTGTTTGCGCTGGGTTGCGGACGGCTGTTCGAATGCAAGCCGCCGGTGATGTATGAATCGCTAAAGAAGCTGGCTGCACTTCCGGCTGAAACGGCCATCTATTGCGGCCACGAGTATACGCTCGCCAACGCCCGTTTCGCGCTGACCGTCGACCCGACGAATTCGGCATTGAAGGAACGCGCCGCCAAGATCGAAAAGCTGCGCGCCGACAATAAGCCGACGCTGCCGACGACGATCGGCGAGGAGCTGTCGACCAATCCCTTCCTGCGCTGGCACGATCCGGCGATCCGCAAGCATCTGGGGCTGGAGAGAGCTTCGGACGCCGAGGTCTTTGCCGAAATCCGCAAGCGCAAGGACAATTTCTAGGCCCGGTGGTATCGTCGCCATGACCAGCTCCGCAGAAATTATCGCGACGCTCGGGCTGAAGCCGCATCCGGAAGGCGGCTGGTATGCCGAGACCTTTCGCGATGGCACCGGCGGCGCGCGTGGCCATTCGACCGCCATTTATTTCCTGCTTGAGGAGCATCAGGTTTCGGCCTGGCACCGGGTCAAGGACGCCGCCGAGGTCTGGCATTTCCATGCCGGCGCCCCGCTGGCGCTGTCGATGTGGGAAGAAGGCAGCACCGTTGTGGAACAGGTGCTCGGCATCGATCTCGCAGCCGGTGAGCGGCCGCAGATCGTCGTGCCGGCGGAATGGTGGCAATCGGCGCGCAGCCTGGGCGAATGGACACTGGTCGGCTGCACCGTCGCGCCGGGCTTCGAGTTTGCAGCTTTTGAGCTGGCGGCACCCGGCTGGCAGCCTGGACAGTCCTAACTCAATAAGAAGCCTGATTTAGCAGGAAGCCTAGCGTGATCGCGAGTTGGGCGGCGTAGTACAGCGCCCAGACGGCGAAACGCATCCAGGCACGATGCGGCGAGATGGCGGCCACAAGGAATTTCTCCGTGGCGAGCAGCCCGTCCGACGCCATGAACAGCACGGCGCCCCCGATCACCCACATATTGCTTGTTGTCAGCGCCGAGATGGCCATTGCCAGGATCGCCGCGATATAGACGGTGATCGGGATACGCAGGCTGGGACCGACACGACGCCACAGCGCCGCCAGCACGATGACCACGAACACCGCCATGGCGAGCGCGATCGCTCCGCGCCACGGCTCGGCGCCAAGCACTCCCAACCCGCCACCGCTGCGCAGGAACAGCGCGACATAGACGATGTGAGCGACAAGAAAACTGGCCAGCCCGCCGAGAAAGGCCTTTTCGCCGTCGCGTGACAGGAAGGCGTCGCCAACGGCGCTGAGTGCGAGCGCGGCGACCAGCAGCAGCGGGCCGCCTTGCAGCGCCGCCAGCACGGCGAGCATCGCCACGGCGAGCGTCTTTGCGGCCGAGCGGGCCAGCGTTGGCGGCATGCCAAGCGTGAAGGCATAGATCACCGCCGCCGCCAGCGAAAAAATCAGTGTCGCATTGGCATTGGCGTCGATGCCGCCCGCAAACGGCATCGTCATGCCTGGGCTCCGCCTTCGGATGCCCCGGCTCTGCTCTCGACCGCAGCCGGCTTGCGCAGGAACAGGGATTTTGCGGCGAGCACCGCACCGCTGGTGATGAGCACGCAGGCGGCGAGGATGCGCAGCGACGGCTCGGCGACGCCGGCCGCGATCAACACCAGCGTCGACAACAGCGGTGCGGCATAGCTTGCGGCACCCAACACCTGGATGTTGCCGCGCTTGACGCCGATGTCCCAGGCGTAGAAGGCAGCGCCCACCGGCATCAGGCCAAGACCAAGCACCGCCAGCCACTGGCCGGCGCCGACGGGCAGAATCGTCTGTTCCAGCGCCAGGTGGCAGGCGAGCGACAGCACCGCGGTGGCAGCACAGAACCAGGTGACGATGCTGGTCGGCACCGATGGGAAGCGCCGCGACAACAACGAATAGGACGACCACAAGACGGCGCAGACGGCAGCCATGGCATAGCCGAAGGAATAGCGGGCGTCGAAGGCCAGCCCGCCACCCTTGGTGACGATCAGCACGGTGCCGGCAAGGCCGAGCAGCGCGCCGACGATATGGTTCCAGGCAAGTTTTTCGCCCGGCATCAACGCCGAGCCGAGCACTATCAGCAGCGGCCACAGATAGGCGATCAGGCTCGCCTCCACCGCCGGCGCATTGCGCAGTGCGGTGAAATAGAAAAAGTGGTAGCCGAACAGGCCGGCAATGCCGATCAGCCACACCTGCGGCGGTATCTTCTGGCTCTTGTCGGGTGCCGGCATGAACAGCCGCGCGACCAGCCCGACGCCGGTGCCGATCGAGAAGGTGATCGCCGATAGCAAGAACGGCGGCACCTGGCCCGACGCATCGGTGAGCAGTGCGAGCAACGCCCACATGGCGACCGCCGAAAAGCCGATCAGTGTTGCGCGCCCCATTCTGTCTCCAGTGGCGCGCCAATTCCGCGCCTGGCTATTGTACGGCTTCGAAACGCCCGGCGCTGATGGTCAAGGTGCCGATCTGCGTGCCAACCGTGGCACGGATCGGCGCATATACGCCGGTTTGGCCGAGCGGTGCAAACGTCACCATCATGCGGCTTTTGTTCTTGAGATAGTTGAGCGCCTTGCGGCCCTTGCGATAACCCGCCACCGGCTCGAAGCCCATCTGGCAGGTGACGGTGTCGCCCTTGTAGCCCGGGACCGAGATCGTGCCTTTCGACGCGTAGGTCAACGTCAGGTCGGCACGCATCTCGCCGTCATAGAACTTCACCGTGCGGCCGCAGACCTGGTCGAGACTGTCGGCATGAATGACGGTGGCGGCCATAGGATCGAGCACCGATGCCAGGTCGCCGGCACCGAGCGGTACCCAGTTCTTGGGGTCGCGTTTGCCTGGTGCCGGTACGACCTTCGTCGAAGTGACCCTGCCATTGGCAAAGCGGATATCGACCACCGATGCCTTCTTGCCGGAGGTGTAGTCGGCGCGGAATGCCTGCGGCACCATCTTTTTGCCCGCAATCGTGCCTTTGGACGAGATCGTGCCGCGCGTGTCGTCGAACAGCTTGGCGAGACCGGCCGCGGTGACACTGCCTTGGATCGCGTAGGCGCCGTTCTCATAGCGGCTGGAAAACGTTGATTTCGCTATCGAAAGACCAAGAAACGACACCGTGTACTCGCCCTTGAACGACTGCGGCGAGGCAGCAGACGCGGCGGACGGCAAAGCTATGGCAAGCATGGCAACAAGGGCATGTGGCGAACGAAGCATGGCGGGATCGGGTCCTTGATTTTCGGCCGGAGGCGGGCAACTCCGGTCTGGCATGTCCCTATGGAACCGCTTATAGGATGAATTCCGGCCTTAATATGAAAATGCCGGGCGCGCCGTGGGCAATGCAGGGGCTGGGCAAGCCGGAGCTTGACGCCTCGGCGAAATGCAACTATGGAACGCCAACTTTTTCCATAAGGCCGCCTGACCAGAGCCGCGCGCCACCCGGCGTGGACTTGAGTGTTTGGCAGACCCCGAGAACTGAAGGTTAGAACCATGTCCCGCACCTGCGAACTCACTGCCAAGGCAGTCATGTCCGGCAACAATGTGAGCCACGCCAACAACAAGACCAAGCGTCGCTTCCTGCCGAACCTCGTCAATGTGACGCTGATTTCGGAAGCGCTGAACCAGAACGTGCGCCTGCGCATTTCGGCCAACGCGCTGCGTTCGGTAGAACATCGCGGCGGCCTCGACGCCTTCCTGGCCAAGGCAGACGTCAAGGAATTGTCGCAGCGCGCCCGTTTGCTGAAAAAGCAGATCGCCAAGAAGACCGCCGAACAGGCTGCCGCTTAAAACAGTTCAAAGGCGGGGGACGACCGCCCTGGCCAACCTCTTGTTGGCCTCTGGCCAACACTTGTTGGCCTGAGCATCGGATCGAAGCCGCAAGGTTTTGGCAATCCGGTGCCCACATACGAAGGCAAGCATCGCCCGCATGGGCATGGTGCTTGGCTGGTTCCATTACCCAGGATAAAAAAATGACTTCCTTCTCACGGTATTTGCCATTCGTGGCCGCCATGGCGCTCGTCGTCGTGGCATCGAACATTCTCGTGCAATTCCCGATGCAGGGCCAGATCGGCGGCCTCTCGCTGGCCGACGTGCTGACCTGGGGCGCCTTCACCTATCCTTTCTCGTTCCTGGTCACCGACCTCGCCAACCGCCGCTACGGACCCACTGTGGCGCGCCGGATCGTCTTTGTCGGCTTCATGACGGCGGTGATCTGCTCGATCCTTGTACCGCCCTTCCTGTTCCGCCATGGCCTGATCGAATTCGAGACCGCCGCCGACCGGCTGGTGCGTATCGCGGCCGCGTCCGGAGCGGCGTTCCTCAGCGCGCAACTGCTCGATGTCACCGTGTTCAACCGGCTGCGCCAGCAGAGCTGGTGGCGCGCGCCGATCATCGGCACGCTGGTCGGGTCGGTGTTCGACACCGCCGTGTTCTTCACCGTCGCGTTCTCGGCTGCCTTTGCCTTCGCCGGACCAAACGACGGCTTTGCGTTGGAAAGCGCACCTTTGATGGGCGTCTTCCATGTCGAGGCGATGCGCTGGATTTCCTGGGCGCTTGGTGATCTCTCGGTGAAACTGATCATCGCCGTCGTGGCGTTGATCCCCTACCGTCTGCTCGCCGCCCGCTGGAGCCAGCCGGCGGTTGCGGCTTAAGCCATGATCCCGAAAAGTGGGACCCGGTTTTCGGAAAAGATCATGGTCGGACAAAGATCATGATCCCGTGGGTCCAGCTCGATTCGGCGAAGACTCCCGACGGCGGACAAGAACTGCGCCTCAAGCGGCGCGGCACCGAATTCTCGATCATGCTGGGCACCAACGAACTGATGAATAGCCGCCTCAGCGGTTCCGAGGAAGCGCTGGCAAAACTGTCCTGCGAGCGGATTGCCGGCCAGAGCCGGCCCACAATCCTGATCGGTGGGCTTGGCATGGGTTTTACCTTGCGCGCCGCACTCACAGAATTGGCCAATGATGCCGGAATCGTCGTCGCCGAACTGGTGCCGGCCGTCGTCGACTGGGCGCGCGGTCCGATGGCCGAAATCTTTGGCGGCTGTCTCGACGATCCTCGCGTCACCATCCAGGAAGCCGATGTCGGGCAGTTGATCCGGTCGCGGCCCGCGGCCTGGGACGCCATTCTGCTCGATGTCGACAACGGCCCGGAAGGCATCGTCCACAAATCCAACGACGCACTTTACAGCGTGCAAGGCCTCGCAGCCGCACGCAGCGCCCTGAAACCCGGCGGCGTGCTGGCAGTGTGGTCGCAAGGCCCAGACAGCGGATTCACGCGGCGGCTGAAGCAGGCAGGCTTCGGGGTCGAAGAGGTCAGTACGCGCGCCAACGGCAAGCGTGGCGCCCGCCATGTCATCTGGATCGCCACCAGGACGTAAGCCGGTGGGCTCAATCCTGGTGGAGGATGAATTCCAGATAGAGGTTGCGCTGCAGGATCGAGTGGTTGTCGTCGGAGATCAGCGACACGATCAGCGCGCCGTCATCGCGGGTCCAGACGTCGAGCCCTTCCATATTGTCGATCTGGTAGCCCATGTCGGCCTCCAGCAGCACCGGCCCGTCGGCGACCGCGCCCTTCTCGACGCTTTCGCCATAGATGCGCCGCAGCCGCATCTTGACGCCGCGGGCCATCGAGAAACTGCGCTCCAGAAGCAATAGGTCGCCATCCGGCAGGAAGGCCCCGTCGGTGATGTCGAAATCGCCATTGCGCTTGACGGTAAAGACGCCCTTGTGCGGTCCTTCGATGATGGCGGCATAGATGTTGCCGGCCTTGTCCAGGCTCTTCTCGGAGACCACGACCAGGCCGCCCTCATGCTGGCCGTTGGCATTGGCGTGGGTGACGGTCTCGAAGCCGCGATTCTGGCGCAGCTCCGGGGCCGGAACGACGAAATCCAGCGGCTTGAACGGCGCCTTCATGTCGTTGGGGTCGATCTTGAACTGGGCGACGCGGTGGCTGCGCTCGAAGCCGACGGTGGCGATGCCGTCCTTGACCGCGAGACCTTCCGCATCGACCTCCCATTTCCTGTCGATCGGCCGGCCAGTCTGGTCGACCATCTGCTGCATGCGGAAATTCTGGATGCCGGAGGGCCGCTTTTCCGCGTCGCGGACCACCGTGCCGAAGAACCAGAAGCCGGTGTCGGCAACGCCGATGAAGTCACCGCCGGCTTTCAGGAAGCGGAAGGCCGACAGCGCGCCGAAATCGCGTGTCGGCGAGGTCATCTCCAGCCCGCCGACGAATTCGAACGGGCCGAACTGCTTGCCGGCACGGCCAATGTGGAATTCGGTGATCGGGCGGGCCGAGATTTCGACCGGTTCGACAGAACTAGAGTCGGCCGAACCGGCTGCCGCCGAAGCCACGCCGGAAAGCAGGGCGACGGCGGCGAAAAGCGTCTGCTGAAAGCCGCCGCGCCTGGAAATCATCCGGCGCGCCGCATACCACCGCCGCGTCGCGTATCCTTCGCGCTTTCCTCGGCGAACAGCGAAGCCAACTGCTCGGTCATGGCGCCGGCCAGTTCCTCGGCATCGACGATGGTGACAGCCCGGCGGTAGTAGCGCGTGACGTCGTGGCCGATGCCGATGGCCAGCAGTTCCACCGGCGAACGCGTCTCGATCAGCTCGATGACGGCGCGCAGATGGCGCTCGAGATAATTGCCCGGATTGACCGACAGCGTCGAATCGTCGACCGGCGCCCCGTCCGAGATCATCATCAGGATCTTGCGCTGCTCGGGCCGGGCGATCAGCCGGTTGTGCGCCCACAGCAGCGCCTCGCCGTCGATATTTTCCTTGAGCAGGCCTTCGCGCATCATCAGGCCGAGATTGCGCCGTGCCCGCCGCCACGGATGGTCGGCGGACTTGTAGATGATGTGGCGCAGATCGTTGAGCCGGCCAGGATTCGGCGGCTTGCCGTCCTTCAGCCATTTCTCGCGCGCCTGCCCGCCCTTCCAGGCCCGCGTGGTGAAACCGAGGATCTCGACCGAGACGCCGCAACGCTCCAGCGTGCGGGCCAATATGTCGGCGCAGGTTGCCGCGACCGTGATCGGCCGGCCGCGCATCGAGCCGGAATTGTCGAGCACCAGCGTCACCACCGTGTCGCGAAATTTGGTGTCGCGCTCCTGCTTGAACGACAGCGGCTGCATCGGGTCGATGACGACCCGCACCAGCCTTGCCGGGTCGAGGTAACCTTCTTCCAGGTCGAAATCCCAGGAGCGGTTCTGTTGTGCCATCAGGCGACGCTGCAGCCGGTTGGCCAACCGCCCGACGACGCCGGACAGATTGGCCAACTGCTTATCTAGGAAGGCGCGCAGCCGGTCGAGCTCTTCTTCTTCGCACAGCTCCTCGGCGCCGACCGTCTCGTCGAAAGCCGTGGTGAAGACCTTGTAGTCGATCTCCTTCGGCAGATTGGTGAAGGGATTGTCGTTGCGGCGCGCCTCGCCGGGCGTTTCGGCATCGGCGTCGTCATCGTCGGACAGGTCGTCCGCGGTGGCGTCGGAGGCTTCGGTCTCGGCCGACTGTTCGTCATCGGCCGAAGCTTCGGCATCCTCGGACTGCGACTGCTCGGAGCCGGAATCCTCTTCGCCGCCCTCCTCGCTCTGCTCCTCGCCTTGCGGCTGGTTGTCGTCATTGTCCTCGGAATCTTCCGTCTCCTGGTCGTCGCCGAGTTCCTCGGCCATCTCCATGGAGGCGAGCATCTCGCGCACGACCCGGGCGAACGCCTGCTGGTCGCCGAGCTTGGCCGACAATCCGTCGAGGTCGGCCTTGGCCTTCTCCTCGACCCAGGGGCGCCAGAGTTCGACCAGCCGCTCGCCGCTTTTCGGGACCGGGCGGCCGGTCAGCTTCTCGCGCACCATCAGGGCAAGAGCTTCCTCGATCGGCGCGTCGGCCTTGTCCTTGATGTCGACGAGGTTGGCCTTGGCGTATTTGTCCTCCAGCATCGAGCCGATATTGTCGGCGACGCCCTGCATGGCGCGTGAGCCTATCGCCTCGACGCGGGCCTGTTCGACCGCGTCATAGATGGCGCGGGCCGCCTTGCCTTCCGGCGCCAGCTTGGTGTGGATGCGCACATCGTGGCAGGCGCGCTTCAGCGCCATGGAATCGCCGAGGCCGCGGGTGATCGCGATATCGGTCTTCGACGCCTTCTTCGGCAATTCTGGCAGACGCGCACGGCTGCCGGCGAGCGCCGGCCGGTCCTTGGCGAAGCCGACCTCCAGCTCCTTGTCGCCGGCGATGGCGCGCATGCAGACGGTGACGGCGCGCTTGAAGCTGTCGGCTTCAGAACCCGTCTTCGACTTGTTGCGCGTGTTGTCGCCCGGACCCGCCATCGAGACTCTGCTTAGCCCAGCACCACGTTGGCGGCGCTCTCGGGCAGATCCTCGCCAAAGGCGCGCTGGTAGAACTCGGCCACCACCGAGCGTTCCAGTTCATCGCACTTGTTGAGGAAGGTCAGCCGGAACGCCATGCCGATATTGCCGAATATCTCGGCATTCTCGGCCCAGGTGATCACGGTGCGCGGGCTCATCACGGTCGACAGATCGCCGTTGATGAAGGCCGAACGCGTCATGTCGGCGACGCGCACCATCTTGTTGACGATGTCCTTGCCCTTGCTGTCGCGATAGTGCTTGGCCTTGGCCAGCACGATGGCGACTTCATTGTCGTGCGGCAAATAGTTCAGCGTGGTGACGATCGACCAGCGGTCCATCTGCGCCTGGTTGATCTGCTGGGTGCCGTGATAGAGGCCAGTGGTGTCGCCGAGGCCGACCGTGTTGGCGGTCGAGAACAACCGGAAGGCCGGATGCGGGCGGATGACCCGGCTCTGGTCGAGCAGCGTCAGCCGGCCCGACGATTCCAGCACGCGCTGGATGACGAACATCACATCCGGACGGCCGGCGTCGTACTCGTCGAAGCACAGCGCGACATTGTGCTGGTAGGCCCAGGGCAGGATGCCGTCGCGGAATTCGGTGATCTGCAGGCCGTCCTTGACCACGATCGCGTCCTTGCCGACGAGATCGATACGGCTGACATGGCTGTCGAGGTTGACGCGCACGCAAGGCCAGTTAAGGCGGGCGGCAACCTGTTCGATATGGGTCGACTTGCCGGTGCCGTGATAGCCCGACACCATGACGCGGCGGTTGTAGGCAAAGCCCGCAAGGATCGCCATCGTCGTGTTCTTGTCGAAGAGATAGTCCGGGTCGATGTCGGGGACATGCTCCGATGTCACCGAATAGGCCGGCACCACCATCTTGGACTCGAAGCCGAATTTCTCCTTCACCGACACCGTCGTGTCGGGCAGGTTGGCGATGTCACGATCGACCTTGTTCATATCTCTCAACGTCTCCACGGGCGAAACGTCTGATTTCGCCGGCAATCGATTTTGTCCGGGGGCGGTCTTAGAGCCTTTTCCAACCTTATGAAAGTTGGAAAACGACACGAACCGTATGGCCGCTCAGCACAGGCCCGCCTGTTTGAGCACGCGATAGGCCTGCAGCACATCGCGGAACCGGTCTTCCGAACCTCTGTCGCCACCATTCGCATCCGGATGGTGCTGTTTCACCAGTTCCTTATAGCGCGCCTTGATCTCCTTGCCAGTCGCCTTTGTATCAAGGCCAAGCGTTTCCAGCGCCTTGGCCTCAAGCGGCTTGGCCTTGCGCTCGCGCGCCTCGCGCGGATCCTTCGGTCCCTTGAACAGGTCGAACGGGTCGCGCATGCGGTTATAGTAGCCGGCCCGGCCGGAACGCATCTGGGCCATATCGGGCGACGACCGCGTCGAGGCCCCGTTGGCGCCCATCTTCCAGGTCGGCCGGTGCCCGGTCATGGCTTCCTTCTGGAAGCGCGCGACCTCGGTGTCCGGCACGCCGGAAAAGTAGTTGAAGCCCTTGTTGTACTCGCGCACATGATCGAAGCAGAAATGGAAATACTCGCCCTCCTTCATGCGCCCGACCGGCGCACGATGGGTGCCCGCTTCCTTGCAGCCGTCCCACTGGCAGATCGGCGAGTGCGACTTCAGCTCCGCGTCCTTGTCGGGGCGGACGCGAATCTTCTCGAAATATTTGGGGTACGGCTTCATCTTACCCATTTATGGGGCGTTCGCAGATGCGAAACAAGAATTGACATTTTCGCGATCATCGCCCTAACCGCTGAATCGCGGCATAAAGCAGGCGAATGGCGGATTTTGTTGCACGGCGGCGGCCCCTCGCGAAACCCGATTTTCGGTTTCCAGGCCGAGACGCCAGCGATATTTGGTGAAGGGAGATGGCGATGTCCATAGAGGCGACCATGGAAGACAAGCTCAATAAGGCATTTTCGCCGGACAGGCTGGTTATCATCAACGAGAGCCATCTCCATGCCGGTCACCACCATCACGGCTCCGACCACCACGGCACTTACGACGGCACCGGCGAGACGCATTTTCGCGTCCGCGTCGTCGCTTCCGCCTTTGCCGGCATGAGCCGCATCGACCGTCACCGCGCCGTCAATGAACTGCTTGCCGATGAATTGAAGGCCGGCGTGCACGCGCTGGCGATCGAACCGGCGGCTCCCGGCGAAAAGACCCGCTGGTAGCTCGGTTCCGCCTATCGTTTTTCGCCGCGCTCAGAGCACCGCTTCGATGAGGAACGGCCCACGCCGTGACAGCGCGCTGTCCAGCAGCGCTTCGAACCGCTCGCAGGTCTCGGCGCGGGCCGCCTCCACGCCCATGCCTTTGGCCAGCGACACCCAGTCGAGCGAGGGATAGTCGAGGTCGAGCATGCGCCTGGCGTTCTCGCCGATGGCGCCGACGCCGACATTCTTCATCTCGCCATGCAGGATCGCATAGGTTCGGTTGGAAAACACGATCGTCACCACGTCGAGCTTTTCCCGCGCCTGCGTCCACAATCCCTGCACCGTGTACATGCCGCTGCCGTCGGCCTCGAGATTGATCACCTTGCGGTCCGGACAGGCGATTGCCGCCCCGGTCGCCATCGGGATGCCGCCGCCGATCGATCCGCCCGTGCCCATCATGTAGTCGTGCGGCGCTGCAAAGGCCGACAGCGCGAAGAAACGCCTGGCCGAGGTGACCGCTTCATCGCAAATGATCGCATCGGCCGGCAGTTTGCGCGCCACCGACAGCGCGATCGCATCTTCCGTCAGCTTGCCGCTCGGCGTTGCCTCGTCGGGAAAAGCGGCCGCGAGCACCTGTCGTTGCGGCGGCTTGATGCCAAGTTCGTCGCGAAGCGCCTCCAGCGCCGCATGCAGATCGTCGCCATGGGCGGCCAGTGTCAGCACCTCGCAGCCTTCCCGAACGAGCCGTCCCGGTTTTCCCGGATAGGCGAAGAAGGCAACCGGCTCCTTCGCGCCGACCAGGATCAGAACATCGACATCCCTGAGCACAGCCATCGCCGCGTCGACCGGATAGGGAATGCGGGTCGGCGCGACACGCCCGCGCCCGCGTTGCATCCGTGCGATCAGAACCTCGCCGAACAGCCGGACGTCGCTGCCCGTCGAGATTTGCCCGGCGATGGCGAGCGCATCGGCGCGTGCGGCCTTTCCGCGAACAATCATGCCTGCCCGGCCCGGAGCGGCACGGATCGCCGCGGCGACCTTGCGCACGGCGTCCATATCGACGGCCGGCGCTGGCACCAGCGTCACCTTGCCGACCGAAACCGCGTCGACTTCGCCCCAGGCGGCATCCGCCGGCAGGATCATCGTCGCGACGCCGGGTGGTGTCAGCGAGGCGCGAAAGGCTGCTTCAGCTGCCGGCGCGATATCGGCCGGGCCCTTGACGCGGCCGACCCAGTTGGACATCGGCGCCGCAAGGCTTTCAATATCGCTGGTGAGCGGGGCATCGAGCGGCAGATGGTAAGAGGCGTGGTCGCCGACGATGTTGATCATCGGGCTGAAGGCACGCCGGGCATTGTGCATGTTGGCGAGACCGTTGGCCAGGCCGGGACCGGTATGCAGCAGCGTCGCGGCCGGCCGATCGGTCATCCGCGCATAGCCATCGGCGGCCCCGGTCACCACCCCCTCGAACAGCCCGAGCACGCAACGCATTTTCGGCTTGCGGTCAAGTGCTGCAACGAAGTGCATTTCGGAGGTGCCGGGATTGGCGAAGCAGACTGTCACATCATTGGCCAGAAGCACGTCACACAGGACATCGGCGCCGTTCATGCAATTCCCTCCCGCTCACGATCGAAGAGCACTTGCACCCAGGCGCGCCCGCACAGCAATGTCCCGCCGCCACTTTTGATCTGATCCAGTGCCGTAAAGATCAGCCAACCGTCGATTTCAGGAATGCCAGCGCGGCCGCGGTCAGCGCGTCGCCATCCTCGCCGAAATCCCGATTGATCGACATATGCGTGTAGGCGCTGCCGTCGAACAGCGTAACCTTGGTGCCCGTCGCGCGCAGGCGCTCGGCAAAGGCCTTGGAGTCCTCGCCGCGGCCAGGGGCGCGCGAATAGGCAATGAAAGTCGGCGGGTGCCTGCGGCCGTCGACATGGCTGGCCGGCGACAGTGCCGCCCATTGCGCGGGATCGGAAAAGACGCGGGCATAGGCCCGCACCATGCCGCCCTTCTTGGCAAGTGCTGCAAGATCATAGGCCCTGGTATCGTCGAGAATGAGCGCAGCTATGCCGGGCAACCCGCCGCGCATGCCGGTCAGCGCAATCAGATGGCAGCCGGCCGAATGGCCCATGCCGACGATGCGGTTGGGATCGCCGCCATGCCGGGCGATGTTGGCCCTGATGTAGGCGTAGGCCTTTTCGACGTCACCGGCCTGGGTGGCGACATCGGCCTGCGGCAACATGCGGTAATCGATAGAGACGAAGCAGAAGCCGTTGGCGAGCAGGAAGGCCGGTTTGGCGTCGACCTGACTGCGTTTGCCAAACTGCCAGGTGCCGCCATGAACGAAAAACACGACCGGCAGGTCCATTGCACCATCGGGCGCATAGATGTCGAGCTTGGCCGGCCCGTAGTCTAAGGTTTTTGGCGTGGGTCGGCGTGTTTCCGACGCGGCCGATGCTTCCAATGGCAGCATCGCCGCCACCGAGGCCATGATCAGGCTTCGTCGATCGATCATCACTGTCTCCTGACGAGGCAAGACTGCACGCGGCGGCCCCAGCCGTCCAGTCAGGGATTCGCCACACACCCGCTACCCGCGCTGAATACCGCTCCGCACCGAGCGCCTTGATCCCGGAGTGGCCTCAAATCCTTATGATCGTAGCCACCTCTTCACATGAAGGGAACAAACGGTACCCCCCGACAGTTGAATGCGAGGTGAGCCGAATGGAAGCCACAGCGGCTCCGAGGGCAAAAGCATCATGCGAGAGAACCAGTCTGACGTCTTCGATCTGTTTTCGGAAATTTACACCAACGCGACGCAGGAAGAGATCAGCATCCAGCAATATCTCCTTGCCTGCCGCGAGGACAAGTCGATGTATGCCTCAGCGCCTGAACGGATGGTCGAGGCGATCGGCGAGCCGAACCTGGTCGACACCAGCAAGGATGAGCGGCTCGGCCGCATATTCTCCAACCGGACCCTGAAAGTGTACCCCTCCTTTGCCGATTTCTATGGCATGGAGGACACAATCGAGCGCATCGCCGGCTATTTTCGCTATGCGTCGCAGGGGCTCGAGGAACGCAAGCAAATCCTCTATTTGCTCGGCCCGGTCGGCGGCGGCAAATCGTCCCTTGCCGAGCGGCTGAAGAAGTTGATGGAGCAGCGCCCGATCTACACGCTGAAGGTCGGCAACCAGGTCAGCCCGGTTTTCGAATCGCCGCTTGGTCTTTTCCATCCCGATCGCATGGGCGACCTGCTGGAGGATAAATACGGCATTGCCCGACGCCGGTTGAATGGGCTCATTTCGCCATGGGCGGCCAAGCGCCTCGATGAACTCTCCGGCGACATTTCCAAGTTCAGCGTCGTCAAGCTGATGCCTTCGCGACTGCGCCAGATCGGCATCGCCAAGACCGAGCCCGGCGACGAGAACAATCAGGACGTTTCGGCCCTGGTTGGCAAGGTAGATATCCGGCAATTGGAAAATTTCAGCCAATCCGATCCGGACGCCTATTCCTATAGTGGCGGACTGAACCGGACCACCCAGGGCCTGCTTGAATTCGTCGAAATGTTCAAGGCGCCTATCAAGGTCCTGCATCCGCTGCTGACCGCCACCCAGGAAGGCAGCTACAACGGCACCGAAAATTTCGGCGCCTTTCCCTATCAGGGGATCATCGTGGCCCATTCCAACGAGTCGGAATGGCTGCAGTTCAAGAACAACAAGAACAATGAGGCTTTTCTCGATCGCATCCTCGTGGTCAAGGTGCCGTATTGCCTGCGGATAACCGAAGAGCGGCAGATCTACGAGAAACTGCTGCGGGAGAGCGAATTGGCCGCCAGTCCCTGCGCTCCAGAGGTGCTGGACATCCTCAGCCGGTTTACCGTCTCGACCCGGTTGGCCGAGCACGACAATTCGCCGCTCTACACCAAGATGCGCGCCTATGATGGCGAGAACCTCAAGGAAGTCGACCCCAAGGCCAAGTCGGTTCAGGAATATCGGGACGCCGCGGGCGTCGACGAGGGCATGGCCGGCGTCAGCACGCGCTTTGCCTTCAAGATCCTGTCGCAGACCTTCAACTATGACACCGAAGAGGTGGCCGCCGACCCCGTGCATCTCATGTACATCCTGGAGGAGGCAATCAAGCGCGAACAGTTTCCGAAGGAGACGGAAGCCGCCTATCTGGAGTTCATCAAGTCCGAGCTGGCCGCGCGGTATGCCGAATTCATCGGCCATGAGATCCAGAAAGCCTATCTGGAATCGTACAGCGAGTACGGCCAGAACCTTTTCGACCGCTACATCGCCTACGCCGACGCCTGGATCGAAGACCAGGACTACAAGGATCCCGACACCGGCCAGATCCTCAACCGCGAGGTTTTGGACAACGAGCTTTCGCAGGTCGAAAAACCGGCCGGCATCGCCAATCCCAAGGACTTCCGCAACGAGGTGGTGAAATTCACGCTGCGCGCCCGTGCAAGAAACCATGGCCGCAACCCGGCGTGGACAAGTTACGAAAAGCTGCGGGAAGTCATCGAGAAACGCATGTTCGGCCAGGTCGAGGACCTCCTGCCGGTGATCAGTTTCGGCTCCAAGCAGGACAGCGTCACGGAAAAGCGGCACAATGAATTCGTGCAGCGGATGGTCGAGCGCGGCTACACCGAGCGGCAGGTTCGTCGCCTTGTGGACTGGTACATGCGGGTGAACAGGGCGGGTTAGAGAACCCGGATGGTTCCATGCCGATCTTCATCGACCGCCGCCTGAACCCGAAAGACAAGAGTCTCGGCAATCGCCAGCGCTTCCTCCGACGCGCGCGCGAGGAATTGAAGCGGAGCATACGCGACCAGATCCGCACCGGCAGGATTGCCGACGCGGATTCCGAGCACGCCGTGCGCATGCCCGAAAGAGGCACAAGCGAGCCGAGCTTCAACAACGCCGGCGACACCGGCAGGCGTCAGCACATCTTGCCGGGCAACAGGCATTTCTCCGCCGGAGACCTGATCCCCAAGCCCGGCGGAGGCGGCGGGGGAGCATCGTCCCCGGGAAACAAGGCATCAGAGGACGACTTTCGTTTCGTACTGTCGCGCGAGGAAGTGCTCGATCTGTTCTTCGAGGATCTCGAGCTCCCGGACATGGTCAAGCTCAACCTCAAGGAGATCCTTGCCTTCAAGCCGCGCAGAGCCGGCTTCGCCGCCACCGGTTCGCCGACCAACATCAATGTCGGCCGCACGATGCGCAACAGCCACGGCCGCCGCATTGCGCTGAGGCGCCCCAAGCAGGTCGAACTGGATGTCCTCCTCGAGGAAATCGCCTCGCTCGAGTCGGCGCCATCCAGCGTCGACGCGCGCCAGCGTATCGCGGCATTGCGCGAAGAGCTTGACCGGCTGGAACGACGCCGCCGCCGGATTGCCTATGTCGATCCGGTCGACATCCGCTTCAACCGCTTCGATTCCCGGCCGGTGCCGAACGCCAATGCCGTCATGTTCTGTCTGATGGACGTGTCCGGGTCCATGGGCGAGCGCGAGAAGGATCTGGCCAAGCGTTTCTTCGTGCTGCTGCACCTGTTCTTGAAACGACGCTACGACCGCATCGAGATTGTCTTCATCCGCCACACGCACCTGGCTCAGGAGGTCGACGAGGAGACATTTTTCTACAACACCCAAAGCGGCGGCACCGTCGTTTCCACCGCGCTGGAGGAAATGCACCGTATTATCGCCAGCCGTTACCCGGCCCACGACTGGAACATCTATGCCGCCCAGGCCTCGGACGGCGACAATTTCGCCGGCGATTCAGAGCGATGCATTTCGCTGCTCAACGGCGAACTCATGCGGCTGTGCCAATATTTTGCCTATGTCGAGATCATCGACGAGCGTGAAGCCCATATTTTCGGCTCGACCGAAAACGGGACGTCGCTGTGGCGTGCCTATAACGCCATCGACCAGAAGTGGCCGAACTTCCAGATGAGCCGCATCGCCACACCCGCCGATATCTACCCGGTCTTTCGCCAGCTCTTCGGCAGGCAGCCGGCCTCCCTCAAGAGAGCGTGAGGGTTCCCGATGGCCAGACAAGCGAGCAAATCCAGTCTGCTTTTCTCAGGGTCAGACTGGGATTTCAAAACATTGTCGCGGGCCTATGACGCGATCGAGGCACTTGCGGTCGAAGAGCTTCATCTGGACACCTATCCCGTTCAGATGGAGATCATCTCGTCGCAACAAATGCTCGACGCCTATTCGTCCATCGGCATGCCATTGATGTACCGTCACTGGTCTTTCGGCAAACATTTCCTCCACCAGGATCTGCTCTATCGCAAAGGCGGGCGAGGGCTTGCCTATGAACTGGTCATCAATTCCAATCCCTGCATCGTCTATCTGATGGAGGAAAACACCATGGCCCTGCAGGCCTTGGTGACGGCCCATGCAGCGCTCGGGCACAATCATTTCTTCAAGAACAATCAGCTGTTCAAACAGTGGACGGATGCGGGTGCGATCCTCGGCTACCTGGACTTCGCCAAGGGCTACATAGTCCGTTGCGAGGAGCGGCACGGCCTCGCCGCCGTCGAGGCTGTTCTCGATTCCGCTCACGCGCTGATGGATCAGGGCGTGTTTCGCTATCACCGGCCGCCGAGGCTGTCGTCCGAACGGCAACGCGAAGGAATTCGCGAGCGTCTCGAATACGAGGAGCGCTCCTACAACGACTTGTGGCGTACGCTGCCGCCTTCCCAGCAAGCGACCAACGAAAAGGGCCAGGACCCGGAGCGGAAGAAATCGCTCAACCTGCCTGAGGAAAACCTGCTCTATTTCCTGGAAAAGAACAGCCCGGTCCTGGAGCCCTGGCAGCGTGAGATCATCAGGATCGTCCGCGTCATCGCGCAATATTTTTACCCGCAACGGCAAACACAGGTGATGAACGAAGGCTGTGCCACTTTCGTGCACTATACGCTGATGAACATGCTGTTCGACCGCGGCCAGATCAGCGAAGGCGCCATGCTCGAAATCCTGCGCAATCATTCCAACGTGGTCTTTCAGCCGGCCTTCGACGATCCGCGCTTTTCAGGCATCAACCCCTATGCTCTCGGCCTCGACATGATGCAGGACATTCAGCGCATCTCGACCAAACCCACGGCCGAGGACCGCGATTGGTTTCCCGACATCGCCGGCCAGGGCAACTGGCGCGAGGTCCTGCTTGACGCATGGGCCGATCATCGCGACGAATCGTTTATCCGCCAGTACCTCAGTCCGGCCATGATCCGGAAATGGCGGTTTTTTGTGCTCGGCGACGCTGCCGACCAACCGCATTGTCAGGTCACCTCGATCCACGACGAGCGCGGCTACCGCAAGATACGCGACGCGCTCGCCAACAGTTACGATCTCGGCGCGAACCGGCCGGACATTCAGGTGGTGGATGTCGATCTGCTCGGCGACCGCCATTTGCGGCTGCAGCACAAGGTCAATGACGGCATCCTTCTCGAGGATGCCAGCCGCGACGCCACGCTTCGTCACATTCGCAGGCTTTGGGGCTATGAAGTCAGCCTGGCCGCCATAGATGCCGAGACCGGCGCGACGATCCACGAACGCTCGACCAGCCAGATCGCCGGATGACGTGCCCCGGCCTCCCTGCGCGTATCAGGTGTCGCCGGCTGGCCTGATCCTCAGCCTTGCGATCCGGTTCTTGTCGCGTTTCATCACGACGAAGCGCTTGCCGTGGAACGTAAAAGCCTGCTTCTCCTCGGGGATCGATTGCGTCTCGTGGATGACGAGGCCGGCAATGGTGGTGGCCTCCTCATCCGGCAGGTTCCAGTCGAGAGCCCGGTTGAGGTCACGGATGGGCACCGTGCCGTCGACGACGACGGAGCCGTCGGCCTCCTGCTTGACGCCCTGTATGTCGACATCATGCTCGTCGGCGATCTCGCCGACGATCTCCTCGATAATGTCCTCCAGCGTCACCAGCCCTTCGACCTCGCCATATTCGTCGACCACGACGGCGAAATGCGCCTTGCGGCGAAGGAAGGCGTTGAGCTGTTCCTGCAAGGTCGTGGTGTCGGGCACGAACCAGGGTTTCGAGGCGATCTTCATCACGTCGATCCGGGAGAAATCGTTGCCGACTTCGTTCAAGGCGCGCAGCAGATCCTTTGCATGCAGCACGCCGACGATGTTGTCGAGCGAGCCTTTCCACAGCGGCATGCGGGTGTGCGGGCTTTGCAAAATCTCGCGCACCACCGCTTCCGGCGCATTGTCGGCATTGACCGAGCGCATGTTGGTGCGGTGGACCATGACGTCGGAGACTTCCAGCTCGGCGAGATCGAACAGCCCGCCGACGCGGTCGCGATACTCGCGCACCACCTGGCCGTCGCGGCGGAAATCGTCGACCGCACCGCGCAATTCGTCCTGGCTGGAACGCTGCGGCTCGATGCGCGAAAGCTCGTATCCGAACATGGCAAGCAGGCGCGTGCGCACGGCAACGAGCAGCGCGATGAGGATGGCAAGGACGGCAACGACGATCCAGCCGGGCTCGTTGGTCATCTCGGCCGCATCTTCTGCTGGTCAGGATGGTTTTCTGTCAGAAACGACAGCACTTCCGATGCCGGAACATCTTTGGCAATGAAAGCCTGGCCGATGCCGCGCGTCAGGATGAAGGTCAGCGCGCCGCGTGACACCTTCTTGTCCTGGGTGATGAAGGCCAGCAGAGCCTCGGCGTCAGGCAATTCGCCCGGGATGTCGGCTATCCGCCAAGGCAGGCCGACGGCGCGCAGATGCGACTCGACGCGCGCGGCATCGTCGGGGCTGGCCAGATTGAGCCGTGACGAGAACCGGTAGGCCAGCGCCATGCCGATTGCGACGCCTTCGCCATGGACGAGGCGGCTTCCGTCATATTGGGTGGCGGCTTCCAGCGCGTGGCCGAATGTGTGGCCGAGATTGAGCAACGCGCGGTCGCCGGTCTCGAATTCGTCGCGCGCAACCACATCGGCCTTGGCGCGGCAGGCTTCGGCAATAGCCTGCGCCCTCTCCGGCCCGCCGGCAAAAACCTGGACCCAATTCTTTTCCAGCCAGGCGAAAAATTCCGGCCGGTCAATGAGCCCGTATTTGGCGAGTTCGGCATAGCCGGCGCGGAATTCGCGGATCGGCAGCGTGTCGAGCACGCCGGTGTCGGCCAGCACCAGTTTCGGCTGATGGAAGACGCCGACAAGGTTCTTGCCGCGTGGGCTGTTGATGCCGGTCTTGCCGCCGACCGAGGAATCGACCTGAGCCAGCAGCGAGGTCGGGATCTGCACGAAATTCATGCCGCGCCGCACGATGCCGGCGGCAAAGCCGGCAAGGTCGCCAATAACGCCGCCGCCGAAGGCGATGACGATGTCGCCGCGCTCCAGTTTCGCAGCCAGCACACCGTCGACCACCTCTTCGAGACGGGCAAAACTCTTGGTCTTCTCGCCGGGCGGCAACGTGATCACGGCGGTCTGGATGCCGCCCGTTTCGAGGCTGGCCTGAAGGGCAGCGAGATGCGCTGCCGCGACATTGGCGTCGGTGACGACCGCGGCGCGCGTGCCCGGCAGCCGGCGCGCAATCTCCGCGCCCGCGCGGGCCAACAACCCCGAGCCGATCAGAATGTCATAGGTCCGATCGCCAAGGCCTACTTCGACGACAACGGGTGCATCGATGCTCACGATTCCACCTCGCCCGCCGCCGTCGTCTCATCGATGCCGAAATGCCGGCACAGCGCGTCCACCACCTCGGTCGCGATGACTTCCTTGCGGTCGTCGCGGGTCGGCACGGTGACGTCCGATGTCGCGTAGACCGGATAGCGCTCGCCCATCAGCCGCTCCAGCACGGCGCGCGGATCGGCACTTTTCAACAATGGCCGGTTCTGCTTCTTGGAGACGCGGTCCATCAGAAGATCGAGCTCGGCCTTCAGCCATACCGACACGCCCTGCGCTGCAATCGCCTCGCGCGTCTGCGCATTCATGAAGGCGCCGCCGCCGGTCGACAGCACCTGCGGGCCGTTTTCCAGCACGCGCAGGATGACGCGCTGCTCCAGCGCCCGGAATTCGGTCTCGCCATAGCGCTCGAACAGCTCCGGAACGGTCATGCGCGAGACGCTTTCGATCTCCTGGTCGCTGTCGATGAAGGGCAGCGCCAGCATCGTCGCCACCTTGCGGCCGATCGCCGTCTTGCCGGCGCCCATCAGTCCGACGAAGACGACGGAACGGCTGCCCAGCCGGCCAAGCAACGCGGCGTGGGTCTCGTCTGGAGGATTTGCTGGCAGCGCGTTCATCGGATGTTTCGAAGGCCCTCTTTGCCGGCGTATCGACATGAAAAGCCCGTTTGCGTCAAGCGTGGCAAGTGCCTTGAACCCGATATGGACCGGCAGGGTCTGCATGAGAAGTTGCTAACAGGCCCCAGCTTCTTGAATTGGCGGGATTGGCGTCCCATAAGGGGACACGGTTTGGAAACGCAGAACAAGAAGACGGGCGAAAATTGATGCCGACACTGTTTCGCTTTGTCGTGGTAACAGCGATTCTGGCTGGCATTGCCTATGGTACGATGTTCGCCCTGGTGATGTTCGTCGAGCCAAAGAAGGGGGAAATGAGCGTGCGCATCCCTCCGGAAAAGCTGAACCCCAAGAAGAGCTGAACCCGAAGAAAAGTTGAATGAACAGCGCCGCGCGCATCGAAGCCTTTCTGGAAATGATGAGCGCCGAGCGGGGCGCGGCCGAAAACACGCTTTCCTCCTACCGCCGCGACCTCGAGGACGCTTCTGGCGCGATCGATGGCGGGCTGGCCGGTGCCGCCGCCGCCGATATCGGCGCCTATCTCGACGACATTGCCGCCCGCGGCTTTGCAGCCACGTCGCAGGCGCGCAAACTGTCGGCGATCCGCCAGTTCTTCAAATTCCTCTACGCCGAAGGCCTGCGCGGCGATGACCCGACCGGCACGCTGGACAGCCCGAAAAAGGGCCGCCCGCTGCCCAAGACGATGAGCGAGGCCGACACCGGCCGGCTGATCGACCGTGCGGCGCTTGAGGCCGGCGATGTCTCGTCGGGCGATGGGGACAGTCTGGCGTCACTGCGCCTGCATGCGCTGGTCGAGGTGCTTTACGCCACCGGCCTGCGCGTTTCCGAGCTGGTCGGCCTGCCGGTGACGGTGGCGCAGCGCGACGACCGTTTCTTCATGGTGCGCGGCAAGGGCGACAAGGAGCGCATGGTGCCGCTGTCCGCCAAGGCGCGCACGGCGATGAAGACCTGGCTTGCCGCCCGTGCCAAGGTGCCCGCCTTCGCCGACAGTCCGTTCCTGTTTCCGGCCGCCTCCGACAGCGGCTATCTCTCGCGCCAGGTCTTCGCGCGTGACCTGAAAGGGCTGGCGGCAAGGGCCGGCATTGCCTCGGCGAAGATCTCGCCGCACGTGCTGCGCCATGCTTTCGCCAGCCATCTCCTGCAGAACGGCGCCGATCTGCGGGCCGTGCAGCAATTGCTTGGCCATGCCGACATATCGACGACACAGATTTACACCCATGTGCTGGAAGAGCGGCTGGTGCGGCTGGTCAACGATCATCATCCGCTTGCCGACTAGGCCTCATATCGCTATGTGAGGACGACATTCCACCGCCCGGAGCCTTGGATTCAAGGGTTCCGTCAGCCATTGCCTTCCGACGTATCGGTCCGCTCACGCATGTATAATTACCTCGATTTCGAAAAGCCGGTGCAGGACCTCGAGGGCAAGATCCTCGAGCTGAAGAAGCTTGCCGAAAATGGCGAGGCGGTCGATGTTGGCGACGAGATCAGCCGTCTCGAGAAGCGCTCCCGCGACGCGCTGCGCGATGCCTACAAGGCGCTGACGCCGTGGCAGAAGGTGCAGGTGGCGCGCCATCCCGACAGGCCGCATTGCGTCGACTACATCAAGGGCCTGTTCACCGATTTCACGCCGCTGGCCGGCGACCGCAATTTCGGTGAGGACCAGGCGATCGTCGGCGGTTTCGCCCGTTTCCGCGGCGAGCCCATTGCCATCATCGGCCAGGAAAAAGGTTCCGACACAGCCAGCCGCCTGAAGCACAATTTCGGCTCAGTTCGCCCGGAGGGCTACCGCAAGGCGGTGCGGCTGATGGAACTGGCCGACCGCTTCAAGATCCCGCTGCTGACGCTGGTCGACACGGCCGGCGCCTATCCTGGTGTCAACGCTGAAGAGCGCGGCCAGGCGGAGGCTATCGCCCGTTCAACCTCGACCTGTCTCGGCCTGAAAGTACCGTCGATCTCGGTGGTCATCGGCGAAGGCGGTTCGGGCGGAGCCATTGCCATCGCCACCGCCAACCGCGTCTACATGCTCGAACACGCCATCTATTCGGTGATTTCGCCGGAAGGTGCCGCCTCTATCCTGTGGCGCGACACGACGCGATCGAAGGATGCGGCAACCAACATGAAGATCACCGCGCAGGACCTTCTGGAGCTGAAGATCATCGACGCCATCATCCCCGAGCCGCTCGGCGGCGCGCATCGCGGCGCCGAAACCGTGATCGGCGCGACCGGAGACCTGATCGCCAGGACGATGAAGGACTTTGCCGGCGCCAACACCGATTTCCGCGAGCAGCGCCGCGAAAAATACCTGGCCATGGGCCGCAGTCTCTGACCGCAGGCAGCCTTGCCCGCCACAATGTGGCGGCTACGAGCATTTTTGCCACAAAAATGCCGCTGCATTCGGCTCAATGAGACTGCCGCAGGGGGATGCGTCGGCACTTGCGGTAAGGAATTTGTTAGGGTTAACGGGCTTAGGGTCCGTCGATGCGCAGTGCAGCAGCCGGGGCAGGAAACGTCCTGGCGCCAGAGAAAAGACGATATCCGCAGCCATGTTTATCAAGCTTGCCCGCACCGGAATCCTGATCGCCGCCCTCGGCGTTGCCGGCTGCAACAATTCGTCGATGAAGGATTTTGCCCCGGAGGCCAACAAGCCGCTGCCCGACAAGATCCTCGCCGACATGAGAGCCAAGGGCATGGTCCGCACCTCTTCGGTGATGGCCCGCATCTTCAAGGAAGAGGGCAAGCTCGAAATCTGGAAGGCCAAGACCAACGGCCGCTACGACATGGTGGCCAGCTACGACATCTGCAAATGGTCGGGCAAGCTCGGGCCGAAATACACCGAAGGCGACCGCCAGGCGCCGGAAGGCTTCTACACGGTGCGCCCGGCGCAGATGAATCCACGCTCGAACTACCATCTGTCCTTCAACATCGGCTACCCCAACGCCTATGACCGCGCCAACGGGCGCTCCGGCTCCAATTTGATGGTGCACGGCGCCTGCTCGTCGTCGGGCTGCTATTCGATGACCGACGCGCAGATCGAGCAGATCTATGCCTTTGGCCGCGATGCCTTCCAGGGCGGCCAGACCGAGTTCCAGATCCAGGCGTTTCCGTTCCGCATGACCGCCGCCAACATGGCGCGCTATCGCAACGACCCGAATTACGATTTCTGGAAGATGCTGAAGGTCGGCTACGACAATTTCGAGATCACCAAGGTGCCGCCGAAGGTCGATGTCTGCGAGAAGCGCTACGTCTTCAACCAGGTTGCCGCCGACGGTCAGACATTCGATCCGACCGGCGCCTGCCCGGCGACGACGCAGCCTGATTCGCTGAAGAGCGCCTACAATTCCTACATGAGCACCTACGACGCGGCGTTCAGCGGCGCGGTCAAGGCCAGCGTGCCGGCGCCCAAGCCGACCATCGCCGGTATCAAGGAAGCCAGCATCGTCTCCGACTGGTCCAAGCGCCGCGCACGCGGCGAACGCGTGCCGATCGATCCGCCATCGCTCAACAATGACGGCTCGGTCACCGAGACGGCACGCATGGGCCGCATCGATTCGCCTGCCGGCCGCAAGATGGCGGCCCTCGATGCCGAAAAGGCGGCCAAGCAGAAGGCCGAGGAGCAGAGGCTGGCTGCCATAGAGGCGGCCAAGCAAGCCAAGGAAGCCGCCAAGGCTCAGGCCCTGGCTGAAAAGGAGGCCGAAAAGGCCGCCAAGGAAGCCCCTGTCGCCACCGCGACCATCGCGGCCCCTTCGGAAGCGGCACCGATGGCTGAGACGCAAGCGGCGAGTGCCGACGAGAGCCGCGTGACGAAGCTGAAGAACAAGCTGCTCGGCATGTTCGGCGGTTGATTTCGCCCGTGGATGATCGCGCCGCTATTTATGACCTCAAGGGGCTGAACTGCCCCTTGCCCGTGCTCAAGGCCAAGAAGCGCTTGGCCGGGATGCAACCGGGCAGCCGGCTGTGGCTCGAAACCACGGACCCGCTCGCCGTCATCGACATTCCGGCATTCTGTTCGGAGAGTGGCCACCAGTTGATTGAAACGGCGGCGGTCTCCGGCGGCCATCGCTTTCTGATCGAGCGCGGCGCGCCGTAATCGTAGAGTTCAACGCCCGGCAATCGCCAGCGGGTTGTTTTCCAGCGCCGCGCGGTCGGGCGTGTCGATCGACGGCCGGTTGGTGAAGGCGGCGAACAGCCTGCGGATATAGTCTTCCGGCATATCGAGCGTGATCAGCACCAGCCGCGTGCCGCGCTGGCCATCGGGCAACGACGGCAGTTGCACCGGGGGATGCAGGATCTTCTGTACGCCATGGATCACCAGCGGCCGCGACGGGTCTTCCCTGAGCTCGATGACGCCCTTCATGCGCAGCAGATGCTCGCCATGCGTCGAACGCAGCAGGTCGAGGAACATCTCGATCGCCGAAAACGGCACCGGGCCGTCATGCACCAGCGAATAGGAACGCACGCGCGAATCGTGGCGATGCCCATGGTCACGGCCATGTTCGTGATCATGCCCATCATGGTGATCATGATCATGATCATGATCATGATGATGGTGATCATGCGCTGCTTCCTCGCCCAGCCAGCGCCGCACATCGGCGGATTTGGTTGCCGGGTTGTAGAGGCCGCAGTCAAACAGCGCCGCCACGCCTGTCTCCGTATCGCCGGCATCGAGCAGTTCGGCGCCCGGATTGATCTGCCGCAGGCGCGCCCGCAGCATTTCCAGCTCATTGGGATCGGTGACCAGATCGGCTTTGCTGAGCACGATGCGATCGGCGACGGCGACCTGTTTGACCGCCTCGACATGGGCATCGAGCGTGGCATCGCCATTGACTGCGTCGAGCAGCGTAATGACGCCATCGAGCCGGAAAGCCTGGACGAGTGCGGGATGCGCCATGATCGACTGCAGCACCGGCGCCGGGTCGGCAAGGCCGGTGGTTTCGACGATGACGCGGGCCAGACGGGCGATGCGGCCGGTCTGCAGCCGGTCGACCAGATCGGCCAGCGTGTCGACCAGTTCGCCGCGCACCGTGCAGCACAGGCAGCCGTCCGACAGCTGGATGATGCCGTCGGAAGACTGCTCGACCAGCAGATGGTCGATCGCCACCTCGCCGAACTCGTTGATGATCACCGCCGTATCGGCCAGCGCCGGATCCTTGAGCAGCCGGTTGAGCAGCGTCGTCTTGCCGGCGCCGAGGAAACCGGTCAGCACCGAGACTGGGATCGGGAAGCCGCTACCCATTGGCTAGTTCGCAACCTTGGCCGGCTGGTCGCCCTGTGCGGCGGAGCCGGCAATCTTCGGGCCGGTGCCGGCCGGTGCCGGCCTGTCGGGCCGCCAGCTCGGGATCGGCACGTCGGCATATTCCTGGCCGCCCTGGTCGAGGATGGCCTTCGGCGCCGGACCGGTGGCGCCGCCAAGGCCGACGGCAACCAGCGTCGGCACATGGTCGAGCTTTTCCTGATAGGGCGATTTCGGCACGTTCTTGGCGGCAACCGGCGGCGCCTCGGACTGTTCCGCAGGCGCCTTCTTCTTGCAGACCTCGTCCTGCATGTCGTTGGGCGAGACGGTGTCGCCATAGGGCGCCAGCGTGGTGACGGTGGCCGAACCGGCGGCCGGCGTGTCAAAACCCTGGTCGAGCAATCTCGCGGCGGTCTCGGCGCGGATGACCGCCGATTTCTCGCCAAGCACGACCGCGACCAGCGTGCGCCCATTGCGCGTCGCCGAGCCGATCATGTTGAAGCCGGAGGGGCAGACAAAGCCGGTCTTCATGCCATCGGCACCGGGATAGCGGCCGATCAGCAGATTGTAGTTGGGAATAGCCTTCTTGCCGACGGCAAGACCCTCGATCGAGAACCACGGCGCATATTGCGGAAATTCGCGGCGGATCGCCATCACCAGCACGGCGAGGTCGCGCGCCGTCGTGTACTGGTCAGGCGAAAAAAGCCCGTTCGGATTGACGAAATGCGTGCCGTTCATGCCGAGCCGGGTCGCCTCGGCGTTCATCCGGTCGGCAAAAGCCGCCTGCGAACCGCCGACATTTTCGCCGACGGCCATGGCGATGTCGTTGGCCGATTTGACCAGCATCATCTTCAGCGCGTTGTCGAGCCGCATCACCGAGCCCGGCTTGAAGCCCATCTTGCTTGGCGGCTCGGCGGCGGAGTGTTTGGTCACCTTGATCGGCGAATCCAGCTGGACCTCGCCGGCGGCGATCGCCCGAAACGTGACATAAGCGGTCATCAGCTTGCTCAGCGATGCCGGATACCAGCGCTTGAACGCATCCTGATGTTGCAGGATCTTGCCGCTGTTCAAGTCGAACACGACCACCGGATTGGCCAGCGCCGGCCCGGCCACGACCCATAGCGCGATTGTGCCAGCCGAGAATAGTTTGAGGAAATGCCTGTACCGCATGATCAAATCCGAAATCGCCTCTTGCCGTAGTCGCCCCTGGCTCCGTAAGATTTCGTTACGCGATCGCCAGCATATGGTCCGACCCTCAAAAACCGGACCCATTGTTGCGGTGCTATTTACTCTATGTGACGCCAAGATGGCAAAGTGCCTGGCGATCACAATTGCAAGGCAGCGGCCAACGCCGCTGTCCCAACAGCGAGATGGAACCATCATGCCAATCCTGAACCGTGCCGCCGAAATGCAGGACGAAGTTGCCGGCTGGCGCCAGCATCTGCACCAGACGCCAGAACTGAACTTCGACGTCTTCAAGACCGCCGCCTTCGTCACCGAGAAGCTGAAAGCCTTCGGCTGTGACGATGTGGTCACCGGGCTCGGCAAGACCGGCGTCGTCGGCGTCATCCGCGGCCGCCAGGGCGAAGGCCCGACCATCGGCCTGCGCGCCGACATGGACGCGCTGCCGCTCAACGAGATATCAGGCAAGCCCTACGCCTCGACCATCCCCGGCAAGATGCACGCCTGCGGCCATGACGGCCACACGGCGATGCTGCTGGGCGCGGCCAAATACCTCGCCGAGACGCGCAACTTCACCGGTTCGGTGGCGGTGATCTTCCAGCCGGCCGAAGAGGGCGGCGGCGGCGGCAACGAGATGGTCAAGGACGGCATGATGGAGCGTTTCGACATCTCGAAAGTGTTCGGCATGCACAACATGCCTGGCCTGCCTGTCGGGCAGTTCGCCCTCCGCCCGGGCCCGATCATGGCGGCGACCGCCGAGTTCACCATTACCGTTAGGGGAAAGGGCGGCCATGCGGCGATGCCGCACGGCACGATCGACCCGATCGTCATCACCAGCCAACTGGTCGGCGCCTTGCAGACGATCGCCTCGCGCAGCACCGATCCGGTCGAGGCCGTGGTGGTGTCGGTGACCAAGTTCCACGCCGGTGACGCCTACAACATCATCCCCGAAACCGCCGAAATCGCCGGCACCGTGCGCACCTTGCGCAAGGAGATCGCCAAGAAGTCCGAAGAGCGCATCCGCAGCATTTGCGACGGGCTGGCGACCGCGTTCGGCGCCAAGATCGAGGTCGACTACCAGGCAAATTACCCCGTGACTTTCAACCACGCGGAAGAAACGGTGTTTGCCGGCGATGTCGCGACGAGTGTCGCCGGCGACGCCCATGTCCACCGCGGCATCCAGCCGGTGATGGGCGGCGAGGATTTCTCCTACATGCTCGAAGCCCGCCCCGGCGCCTTCATCTTCATCGGCAATGGCGACACCGCCGGTCTCCACAACCCGGCCTACGATTTCAACGACGAGGTCATCCCGCACGGCATGAGCTACTGGGTGAAACTGGCGGAAACCGCGCTGGCCGCCTGACGACGGCAGCGCAAAGCCGGCCGAATTGCCATCGGCCGGCCTCTTGGCGAAACGATCCGAAGCGGCTATGTGTCTGGCCGCGTGGTCCCGTAGCTCAGTAGGATAGAGCGGCAGATTCCTAATCTGTAGGTCACAGGTTCGATTCCTGTCGGGATCACCATGCTTCTCAAAGACTTGGTGAGCCGCCATACTTCTTTGCGAATTGGCCGCTGGAGCGGATGAAACCATCACGCCCTCCTTCTTGCATTTGACAAGAGTCGGGCTTCGGATGTGAAGGAGAACCCTCGCCTGCGCTGGCATTTCGGCATTCGTCTGTTGCATTGGCTCACCGTGATCGCGCTCGCGGCGCAAATCGCCGTTGCCTTTGGGCCGATGGACGGGCCGGGTATGGCGACGATGAACTGGCTTCCGCTTCACATGTCGATCGGCGTGACGATCCTTGCCATCATCGTCCTCAGACTTTGCTGGCGCATCTTTACCCGCGCCCCTGTCAGGCAAGCCTCACGGCCCATGCGGTTTGCGACGGCTTTCTTCCATATGTTTCTCTACGTTGCGATTCTCGCCGTCCTGATAACGGGATGGCTGGGCTACCGACCAATGCCTTTCATGCCTCCCGCGCGGCTTTTCGGAAACTTGCCTGTGCCGTTGGCGCCGTCCGTCAGCGCGCTTTCGGCAAGGGGATTCGCACTCATCCATGCAAAGCTGGTCTGGGTATTGCTTGGACTTGCCGGTGTTCACATCCTGGCTGCCCTGGTGCATTTCGTGCTGCTGCGCGATGGCGTCATGCGAAGCATGTTCTTCAGCCGGTCGAACACCGCATCGCGGGAATAGAAAATGCCGCTTGCGGATGAGGACGGCTGCTCATGCCGCCTAGCCTACGCGACAAGAGCGACGAACACGCCAAGGTTCAGGCGTGCCGCGCCTGCTCCGGGATGCGGCAGTGATACGGTCCTGCCGTGACAGCAACCGCACCGTTTTCCGCACGCGGGGTCGCCGATCCGCCTCAGCCAACCCTGACGACAAAATGCTTCGTCACCGGCTCGATGATCTTCCAGGTTCCCTTGAAATCGGCTTCCACCACGAAGGCATCGCCGGGGCCGACCTCGACCGGCGTGCCGCCGTCCGGCGTAATGATGATGCGGCCGGCGATCATGTGCACGAACTCATAGTCGGTATAGGTGGCGTGATAGGTGCCGGGCGTCGCGCGCCAGGTGCCCGACAGCACCTTGCCGTCCTCGGTCGTGTGCTGGACGGCGGTTTGCATGGTCGGCTTGCCCTCGACGACGATCCAGCCAGCCAGATCGCCGGCGTCCGCGTGTTCGACGGTGCCGAATTTGAGGATTGTCTCGCGTGTCATGTGCTGGGCTCCGTTTGGTGGATTGCGTGGCGTTGTTTGCCTGGCCGGTCAGATAACCGATGCACCTGCCGCGGGCAATGCCGGCGCCAACGGCCGGCACCTTGGCTGACGGTGCATCGAACAAAAAACCCGCCTGTGCGGCGGGTCACTGGCGCAAATCAGCACCATAGGCAAATATGTACCATAGCTGAGGTCACCGGGTCAAGAAAAAATTCCTATCTCGGAAAAAACCGGCGGCACAAAAGCTGCCAAAACGGCTACCACGAGGCCTTTTGTTAATCTGAGTTCGAAACCCAGCCCTGCGGCGCACGCGGCGTCCTTCGGCTCTCGACGGGCGGGTCAGGGTTTGTGCCGCGCCGAGACGAGTTCCGCCTTGCGCCTTGCCGTCTCCATTCCCAGACCGATGAAAGCACGCGCGTGCTTGGCCAGCGCCATGTTGTCCGTCCAGAGATTGCGCCAGATCGCGGTCTTCTTCGACAGGTTCTCATCGACGATTTCAGACGAGAAGGATTCGAAGCTGAGGTCGTCGCTGTAGCCGATAGCCGTCAGCGCATCGAAGATCGCGGCGAAATCGATATTGCCGGTGCCGAGGAAGCCGCGATGGCTTTCGCCGATATGGACATAGCCGATCTTGTCCGCGGCATGACGGATGGCCAGCCCGACATCGGCCTCCTCGATGTTCATGTGGAAGGTGTCGAGATGCAGGAAGATGTTGTCCGAGCCGGTGTCCTCGATGAAGGCCAGCCCTTGCGCGGCGGTGTTGAGCAGATTGCTTTCGAAGCGGTTGACGATCTCGAGGTTGAGCGTGACGCCGGCCGCCTTGGCTGTCTCGGCAACCTTGGCCAGCGTGCCGGCACTGCGCTGCCATTGATCGCGCGTCGGCGCCTCGACCTGCAATCCGTGGCTGGTGGAGAGAATGCCGGCGACCTTCCGGCCGCCGAGATCGCGCGTCAGCGCGATGGTGTCGTTGAGGATTTCGACGCCGCGCGCGGCAATCGCCTTGTCGGCGCTCGAAATGTCGCCATCAACAGGCAATCCGATGCTGATCGCCACGCCGAGGCCAAGATCGGCGATGCGCCTGGCGAGCCCGCCGATGTCGACATTGGCGGGGTCGAGATAGGAGAATTCGATGAGGTCGAAGCCGGCCTCCCTGGTGTTGGCCAGCGTGCGCTCGAGATCAGCCTGTGCCGAGCTCGCCGACCAGACGAAAGAATGGATTCCAATGCGCGACATCATCGTCTCCGGTGCTGACAAGAGGTGGGGGGGGGGGGAACCCGCCCCCCCCCCCCGGGGGGGGGGTTTGGGGGGGGGGGGGGGCCCGGGGTGTGGGTGAGGGGGTGGGGCGGGGGGGGGGTGGGGGGGGGGGGGGGGGGGGGGGGGCCCGCCGGGGGGGGGGGGC